>JBCCQL010000096.1:0-9622 GCA_039024355.1 Planctomycetota bacterium | reverse complement strand
GGCGGAGCGGATTGTGCTGGAGGAGCGGGACAAGTTCTTCGTCGACGCGCGGCACCGGATCTCGGCGCCGATCATCGCCCGGCTGCGCGAGGGACTCGAAGGGCCGAAAGAGGCCGAGCTCCGCCGGCTGTTCAACAAGCTGCCCGACATGGACCCCCGGTCGCGGCGGGAGGTCGAGCAGTTCGCCGACCGGCTGGTGAACAAGATGCTGCACGCCCCGATGGAGTCGCTCCGCGACGAATCGAAGCGGGGCTCGCCGCACGGGCTGCTGCACGCCCTTAGCCGGCTGTTCCAGCTCAAGGAGTAGCGCAGCTCAAGAAGCTGGGCTGAGCGGGGAGCAGTGCTGAGCGAGAGAGGGCAGGGCTGAGCGAGAGAAGGCAGGCGGTGAGGAACCTCGGTTGGGGCGGCCGCACGCCTGGCGGCGTGGGCTACCGGCAGGCAAAGTCCTGGGTACCGCCAGCCCACGCCGCCAGGCGTGCGGCTGAGCGGCTCAGTCTTCTTCGTCCTCGTACTCGTATTCGTACTCGGCGTCTTCGTCCTCTTCTTCGTCTTCGTCTTCGTAGACGTACTCGTACTCTTCGTCGTCCTCTTCTTCATCGCCTTCGTCGGCGTCGCCCTCGGCGGCCTCGTCTTCGGCCTCGACCTCGACCCACTCCTCGTCTTCGCCCAGCTCTTCGTCCTCTAGGTCGTCTTCGTCGGAGTCGTCGTCGCCCTCGTCGTCGCTGTCTTCGTCGTCGTCGTACTCGTACTCGTCATCGTCCTCGTAGTCGCCGTCTTCATCGTCCTCGTAGTCATCGTCGCCGTAGCCGTCGTCGTAGTCGTCGTCCTCGATGACGCAGACTTCTTCGGCGCCGGGCCACGGCGTGAAGGCGTCTACCGAGCGCAGGGCGAAGCCCGGCTGACCGGCGCCCACCAGCGACGCCAGGACCACCTCGCCCTCGGAGCCCGGCGCGAGCGGCAGCACCTCTTCGAGCCAATCCGGCCGGCCGCCGCCGGGCCGCAGCGGCTGCGCCCACAACGCCTGGGCAGAGCGCCGTGCCCGCATGCGGCTACGCTGCGGCGGCTGGGTATCGGCGGGCTGTAGCGTGTGCGGCGCCATGGTCACGGTCTCCATCGTCGTCGGGCGGCTGCGCGCTGGAGGTTGGTTGAGCCGCGGGGCGGCCGGTCGCCCACCAACCGGTCCACTACGCGGCGTCGTTCGGGCGCCGCAGCTCCGCAAAGCGTGGCAGGTCCGCAAGGCTCCGCAGCCCGTAGAGCTGCAGAAAACGGCCCGTCGTGCCGTACAAAAGCGGCCTGCCCAACTCCGCGGAGCGACCGACGATACGCAATAACTCTCGCTGCATCAACTGCCGCAGCACCTCGCCACAATGCACGCCGCGGATGGCCTCAACCTCCACCCGCAGCACCGGCTGGCGGTAGGCGACAATGGCCAAGGTTTCGATCACCGGCGGCGACAGCCGCGGCGCCTGAGAGCCGCCGGCAAACCTCTCGACCCACGGGGCCAGCTTGCTCCGCGTGAGCAGCTGGTAGCCGCCGGCCACGGCGCACACGCTGAACGCCGCGCCGCGGGTGTCGTACGCCTGGGAGAGCTCACGCACGAGGGCCCGCGCCTCGGTCGCGTCGGCCAGGCCCGCGAGCTTGGCGAGCTTGCCCAGCGGCAGCGGCTGACCGGCAATGAGCAGCACCGCCTCCAGCCGGCGGCGGCGAGAGGCCCGCTTGTGCGACGCGGGGCGTGCCGCCGCGTCCCCGGCGTCGATGTCGTCGATGAGGCCGGCGGCGAGGAGCACGCCTGCGCTACGACTCGCGTATCCGCAGCCGGCGCCGGGGGGCAGGCTCCTCTGCCGCGGGCGTGGGGCCAGGGGGCCGCCGTAACGGGCCGCGACGCTGCCCAGCCGGCAGGCCAGCGGGCGGTTGGATTGGGGGCCGTGCGTCGGCATAGTCAGCGGTCCGGCCGGCGGGGGCTGTGGCTACGGCGTGCTGGGGCCACGGCGGGCGGTGGCTGCAGCGTGCAATGGCTACGGGGGACTGGCTACGGGGGAATGGCTACGGGGGAATGGCTACGGGGGAATGGCTACGGCGGGCGGCGATCAAGCGGTTGGCACGCAACCGCGATCGGGCGCCGCCCCGCCGCCGAACGGCCGTCCTCCGCGGGCGTGTGCTACCGGTATATCGGCTCAGACCGGCCGGTTCGCCACTGTTGCAGCTGAGCCATCGCGGCCTGGGCGGCTGCCTCGGGCGTGGCGGCCACGGCGTCGAAGTGCCGCTCGAAGCCCGATCCGCCCGGCAGCGGCACGCAGAAGTGCACGCGGTGCTGCCGCGGGCCGCTGCCCCAGGGCTGCAGCTCGAGCCGCACCGCGCCCATCTGCGTCAGCTCGTTTGCCAGCCGCTCGTAGGGGGCGGGCCCGGCGCCGCCCATCGGCGGCGGGCTCTGCGTTGGTCGCTCTGGCAAGGTTGGTCGCTCTGGCAAGGCCACCGCGCTGGGCGGCGCCAACGCCGCGGGCGGGGCAAAACCAACGGGCGGCGCCAACGCGCCCGGCGCCGTGGCGGCGAACGCCGGCGCCGGCTGGGCCGCAGAACCCATCGGCGCCGCCGGGTCCTCCGCGCCGGCGCCCGCACGCCCGGGCCCGTGCTCGGCGATCAGCTCTTGCACCCGCTCGGCCGCCTGGTCGATCAGCTCGGCCGCCCGCTCGGGCGTCGGCCCGTAGACGCAGGCCGCCATGCCGACCACCACCAGCGTGCCCATCATGATGACCAGCCGCCAGAAGGCATCGGCGAACGACTCTTGCTCGGGCTCGCTGCGGGCGTTGGCGGGCATGGCGGGTGGCCTTGGGGGGGTGTCTCGTGGCGAGAACGCACGCCGGCGGCCTCGCTCGCTGCCGACGCGAGCGGAAGATAGCGCTGGCCGCGGCCCACGGGCAAGGCCATTCGCACGCGGCTGACCGACGGCATCCGCCGCTCTGCCCAGCTGGTCTGCCTTGGCGCTCTGGGACGATGCCCTGCCGGGGCGGGGCGGCACACCACCAGCGGCTACAATGGGGCACGCGGGCCGACGGAGCGGCCGCGTCACGTCTTCGCCCTTGCAACCCCGCAATGTTTCAACCCAGCACCGTTTCAACCCAGCACAGGCCCGCAACGCCGCCCGGTTTTTCGACCCACCGACGCCCGCCATGGCCAACCCGCCCGAAATCTACCTCGACCACAACGCCACGGCGCCCATCCTGCCGGCCGCCGCCCAGGCCGTGCTGGAGTGCGGCCGGGCAGTACACGGCAACCCCGGCAGCCAGCACGCCGCCGGCCGCGCCGCCCGCGGGGTGCTGTACGAGGCTAGCGACCGCGTGGCGGAGCTGTTGGGCGCCAGCACCGGGGGGCGCCGGCCGGACCGCTTGATCCTGACCTCCGGCGGCACGGAGTCGAACAACCTGGCCCTGCGGTCGCTCCTGCCCGTCGGTAACCAAGGCGCCGCCGCGGGCGCCAACACGCATGCAGCCGCCGTTGATGCAGGCGCGACGCCGTCGCCCCACCTGGTGATCTCGGCGATCGAGCACCCCAGCGTCGACGCCACGGCCGACCTGCTGGCCGCTGGGGGCGTAGCCGTAGACCGGGCGCCGGTCGATGAAAATGGCGTAACCTCCGCCGACGCGGTGCTCGCCCTCGTGCGGCCCGAAACGCGGCTGGTGAGCGTCATGCTGGCCAACAACGAGACCGGCGCGGTGCAGCCCGTGGCGGAGATCGCCCGCCGGTGCGCGGCACGTGGCGTGCCGGTCCACACCGACGCGACGCAGGCCGTCGGCAAAACGCCAGTCGATTTCGCGGGGCTGGGCGTGGCGATGCTCACGTTCACCGCCCACAAGTTCCACGGCCCGGCGGGCGTCGGCGGGCTGCTCGTGCGGGGCGACTTGGCAGGGCTGCGGCTGCTGGCCGGCCAGGCAGGCTACGAACGCCCCGGCACACCGGCCGTGCCGCTGGCCGCCGGCATGCGGGCGGCCCTGGACGCGTGGCACGAAGAAGCCGCGCCCCGCGAGCGACGCATGGCCACGCTCCGCGACCGGTTCGAGTCCCGCCTGGCCGCTGCTGTGCCGGGCTTGGTGGTGGTGGCCTCCGCGGCCCCGCGGCTGCCGCACACGTCGAACTTGGCCTTCGTCGGCCACAACCGCCAGGCGCTGCAGATGGCCTTCGACCGGGCCGGCGTGGCTTGCTCAACCGGCTCGGCTTGCGCGAGCGGATCGAGCGAACCGTCGCCCGTGCTGATGGCGATGGGGCTGCCGGCTGGGGTGGTGGACGCGGCGCTGCGGTTCAGCCTGGGGGCCCAGACCACCGCGGCCGAGATCGACGACGCCGCCACCCGCATCGCCGCTGTCTGCGCTCGCCTGCCCGGCGGGGCGAGGGTCGGGGCATAGGCCTGCTACTGAACGCGCTTCTGGGCGTGCCTATGGGGCCGGCTTCTGAGACCGGCCTTTGGGGCCTGTTTTTGGGGCGATTCGCGTCACCACCGCCTCCCGGGGCGGAGCCAAATTGGGTAAGATTCGGGCGTCGATTTTGGGTCCGCCGCCGGCCCTTTCCAGACCGCGGGCGCACGGCGCCGCGACCTTGTTCACCGCCCGCTTCGGCCGCCCCCGCAGGGGCCCCAAACTACCGGCCCGAAACCGCCGGCCCAAAACCGCCGACGCTGGACCCACGGCAATGAGCAGCCCCAGCGCCGGTGACGAAAGGATGCGACCCCGCGTGTCCCGATTGGCTGAAACTTGCGTGGCCGATAACCAACCGGCAGCCGGCCCCGTGACACGCGCGCCCATCGCCGGCCGGTGGCGTGCCACGCCCGTGGGTCAGCGTGCTGAGCCCAAGCGATCTATGGCCGGTGGTTCGCCACAGCCCGAGGCCGCCCCGCCGGGGCAGCTAGCCTCGTTCGTCGCCGGGCCAGAGAACCGGTTGGTGGTGGCTGTTGTCAACGAGGTGCTCCGCCAGCTGCAACGGCGCGGTGGACAGCAGCGTAGCGAGTCCAACGCGGCGGCAACCGGCGCCTGGTCACCGCCGCTGGCTTGCCCGCTGGTGCTGACCGGGCCGCACGGCGGCGGCAAAACCCACCTGGCACACGGCCTGGTTGCGTTGTGGCAGGCCGCGCGGGGCGAAGACGACGCCGCGTATTTCACCGCCGCCGACTTCGGCCGCGACTACGCCGCCGCAATCGACGACCAGCGGGTGCGAGAGTTCCGCCGCGCTGTCCGCGGCAAAGGCCTGCTGGTGATCGACGACGTGCACCGCCTGGGCGAGGCCGCGTACCGCCAGGCCGAGCTCCGCCACACGGTCGACGCCGTGGCTCAGCGTGGCGGCCTGCTGTTGCTCACCGCGCCCGGTCCACTGGCCGAGTGCTCCCCGCTCGACCGCCCGCTGCTCAGCCGGCTGAGCAGCGGGCTGACCATCGAGATCGCGCCGCTTGGCATCGACGCACGGCGGGCGTTGCTCGCCGACGCCGCCGGGGCGCTCGGCTGCCAAATCAACGCCGACGCACTCGACCACCTGGCCGAAAAGCTCCCGGCCGAGGCGCCACGCGTGCTGCGGGCCGCCACCGAGCTACGCCGCCGGGCGGGCCGACGCATCGATGTTCGCGCGGCGGAGCGGCTGATCGCGTCGGACAAGCCGGCCGAATCGCCCCCGCTGATGGACATCCTGCGGGTCGTGGCCCGCTACCACCGGGTGCCGCTGCGGGTGCTCACCGGCGCCAGCCGCAAGCAGTCGGTCGTCGCCGCGCGGGCGATGGCCGTTTACCTGGCCCGGCGGCTCACGCCGCTCAGCTACGCCGATATCGGCCGGGTGCTGAGCGGGCGCGACCACACGACCGTCCTGCACAACTACCGCCGGGTGGCAGAGCGGCTGCCCAAGGACCGCGCGCTGCAGAGCGCCGCCGAGGAGCTGACGCGGCTGCTCTCGCCCCCTTAGAAGCCCCCGTAGAAGCCCCGGCCGCGTGGCCGGCGCCGCTCGCCTGCCGGCGGGCATAACCTGTCGGCAAGCTGTTGGGCCGCCTGCGGCAACGGTTGCAAACCCCCGACGCCGCCAAAACCTGCGGCGAATTTTCGACACCCATCGACACGCGACCGACACGCCATCGACACCCTGCCAACGTGTTTTCCACCGCCGGTGATTCGTCCGAAGCCCGGCGCCGCAAACGGCTTTTCGTCACGCCGGTACCGGTTATCGACACGTCCGCAGAAGGCATAACTGCAAGAGCAACTCTTTAAAATTTCTATTGCTTTACGGCTGCTCAGCGTCGCACGGCAGCCCCAGGCACAGACAGGGCAAAGGCCCTGCCAGTGAGGAACCACCCGATGAAGATCACCTGCAACCGCGAGCAGCTGCAGCACGCCTACCAAGCCGTGGCGGCCGTGGCGCCCGCGCGGAGCCCGAAGCCCATCCTGCAGAACGTTAAGCTCGAAGTCGGCGAAACCGGCGGCGGCGCCGAGAACGCCGTGACGCTGATGGCGACCGACCTCGAGGTGGGCATCCGCTACCAATCTGCCGGCGTCGAGGTGCACGCGCCCGGCGCGGTGGTGCTGCCGGTGTCGCGGTTCGGCTCGATCTTGAGGGAGATCAGCGACGAGACGCTGAAGATCGAGACCGACGGGCAAAAGACGGTGGTCACCGGCGAGCGTAGCCGCTTCAACCTGCCGGCCGAGAGCCCCAGCGAATTCCCGCCCGTGCCGGGCTTCGAGGAGCAGGCCTACTACGAGGCCTCCGCCCGGCTGCTCAAGGAGTTCATCCGGCGGACGATCTTCGCCACCGACAATGAGTCCAGCCGCTACGCCCTGGGCGGCGTCAAGATGGAGTGGGACGGCGGCCGGCTTACGGCCGTGGGCACCGACGGGCGCCGCCTAGCCAAGATGGAGGGCCCCGTGCAGGCCACGGCCGCCGACGGCAGCGAGCCGGCCCCGTTCGGCGACGCGACCATCGTCCCCAGCCGGTCGCTGCAGCTGATCGACCGCGTGCTGACCGACGACGACGCCCAGGTGCAGATCGCCGTGCGGCAGAACGAGGTGCTGGTCCGCAGCCCGCGGGCCACGCTCTTCACCCGGCTGCTGGAGGGCCGCTTCCCGCGGTGGCGCGACGTGTTCCCCAGCCGCAGCGGCTCGGCCAAGATCGAGCTGCCCGTCGGGCCGTTTTTCGCCGCGGTGCGGCAGGCGGCCATTGTCACCTCCGACGAGAGCCGCGGCGTGGAGTTCACGTTCGGCGGCGGCTCGCTGGTGCTGAGCGGCCACGCCGCCGAGGTGGGCGACGCCCGCGTCGAGATGCCCATCGGCTACGACGGCGAGGAGATCGCCATCAAGCTCGACCCGCGGTACCTGGTCGATTTGCTCAAGGTGATGGACCCGGAGAAGACCTTCACGCTCGACCTGGCCGACGGCGACTCGGCCGCCGTGGCCACCACCGACGACGGCTACGGCTACGTGATCATGCCCCTGTCGCGGGACCGGTAGGCGCTAGGCGCTAGGTGGAAGGCGCTAGCCCTGTAATCCGGTATCGGCTTCCACCTTCGCCCGTTACCTAGCGCCTGCCACCCAGCGCCTGATGAACACCGACACCGCGCAAAAACTTGCCGATCTCGCCAAGCGCAGCGAGCAGCAGCGTGGGTGGCGGCATGCGCGGCGGCCCAAGACGCTGGCCAGCGTGCTGGCCAAGCTGGTCGCCAAGCGGGGCTACGGCGCCGTCGAGACCGACCGCCGCCTGCACGAGGCGTGGGCCGCCGCGGCCGGCGCCCGGCTGGCGCCCCACAGCCGCGCGGTGCGGGTCAGCCGCGGCCGGCTAGAGGTAACCGTGGCCCACAGCCCGATGCTGCAAGAGATCACGTTCGAGAAGCACCGCATCCTGGCCGCCCTGCGAGAGGCCCTGCCCGACGCCCCGATCGAAGACCTGCGGCTCCGCGTCGGCAAGCTGTAGCCGCGGGCCAAAAGAGCGAGCAGCGACCCCCGCCGGCCCAACCGGCGAACAGGAAAAATCACAGAGAAGCTATGGCAGACGAAAACGCGAAGGGCCAACGCGATGGCCTACCGAAGGCGAGCGACGAGTACGAGTCGGGCGACCTCGAGCACCTCTCCGACCTGGAGCACGTGCGTGAGCGGCCGAGCATGTACATCGGCGACACCACCGTGCGTGGCCTGCACCACCTGGTCTACGAGGTGGTGGACAACTCGATCGACGAGGCGATGGCGGACTTCGCCACGCAGGTGTCGGTCACCATCAACGGCGACGACAGCATCACGGTCGAAGATGACGGCCGGGGAATCCCGCCCGAGAAGCACGAGCAGCTGTCCGAGCAGATGGACCGCGAGGTCAGCACGCTCGAGGGCGTGATGACGGTGCTGAAGTTTGGCGGCAAGTTCTCCAAGGGCGCCTACCAGACGTCGGGCGGGTTGCACGGCGTGGGCGTCACGGTCGTGAACTTCCTCAGCGAGTGGGCCGAGGTCGAGGTCTGCCGCGACGGGCACGTGCACCACCAAGAGTACGAGCGTGGCGTGCCCAAGGGGCCGGTCCGCCGCGTCGGGGCCACCACCAAGCGTGGCACCAAAACCACCTTCAAGGCCGACCCGCAGATCTTCAAGGTCACCAAGTACAGCTACGCCACGCTGCAGAAGCGGCTGCAGGAGCTGGCGTTCCTCAACCGCGGCGTGAAGATCACCATCGCCGACTCCCGCACCGGCGACAGCGAGAGCTTCCAGTACGAGGACGGCATCCGCGAGTACGTCACGCACCTGAACCGCGCCAGCGACGTCGTCCACGCCGACGTGCTGCACGTTGAGGGCCAGGCCGAGGGCGTTTCGCTAGAGATCGCGCTGCAGTACTCCGGCGAGTTCACCGAGAACGTCCACACGTACGTCAACAACATCAACACGCACGAGGGGGGCACGCACCTCTCGGGCTTCCGCGCGGCGTTGACACGCTCCCTGAACAATTACGGCAAGAAGGAGGGCCTGTTCAAGGACCTCACGCCCACCGGCGACGACGTCCGCGAGGGCCTCACGGCGGTGATCTCCTGCCGGGTGCCGCACCCGCAGTTCGAGGGCCAGACCAAGACCAAGCTGGGCAACAGCGAGGTCGAGGGCATCGTCAATTCGCTCTTTGGCGAGTACCTCACCAAGTACCTGGAAGAGAACCCCAAGGCGGCCAAGGCGATCATCAAGAAGGGCATCCTCGCCGCCGAGGCCCGCGAGTCCGCCCGTAAGGCACGGCAGCTCATCCGCGAGCGCAAGGGCGCCTTGTCCGGCGGGTCGCTGCCCGGCAAGCTCCGCGACTGCTCTAGCCGCGACGTCGACAAGTGCGAGCTCTACCTGGTGGAGGGCGATTCGGCCGGCGGCTCGGCCGAGGGCGGACGCATGCGCGAGTACCAGGCCATCCTGCCGCTGCGGGGCAAGATCATCAACGCGTACAAGAGCCGCGAGGACCGCGTGCTGGCCAACGAGGAGGTCCGCAGCATGATCTCGGCCGTCGGCTCCGGCATCGGCGCCGAGCAGGACGTCGACAAACGCCGCTACGGCCGCGTGGTGATCATGACCGACGCGGACGTGGACGGCTCGCACATCCGCACGCTGCTGCTCACGTTCTTCTACCGCCAGATGTACGACCTAGTGGCCCGCGG
>JBCCQL010000095.1:0-9638 GCA_039024355.1 Planctomycetota bacterium | reverse complement strand
CCTCGGCGTCGGCCGCGGTGCAGCAGCCCTGCTTGTGGTCCCGCCGGCCGATGGGCAGCGACGCCGCCGGGGGGGGGGGCTGGGGGTTGGTGGTTTGGGGGCTGGGGTTTTGCGGGCTGGGGGCGGGGGATGAAGCGCAGGCGGCTGGCGACTGCTCGCCGTGCCGCATAAAGACGCCGATCACCTCGTGCCCCGCCTCCAGCAGCAGGTGCGCAGCAACGCTCGAATCAACGCCGCCGGACATGGCTAGCACAACGAGTGGCATGCCCCGATTCTACGGACGACAGAACCGAACCGCCAAGGACGCCAAGACCGCCAAGAGCGAGACGGCCGGCGCCGAGCTTCGCTCATCAGCACGAATCGGAACGCTTCTCGATGAGCGTCGATCAGCGCGGATAAGCGTTCCCCTTCTTCCGCCCGCCGTCTCCTTGGCGGCTCCCCCTTGGCCGGCGTAGAATCCGCCCGTCGCAAGCCAACGAGCGGAGCTACCGATGGACAAAGAATGGCACGATCGCGCCGACGCGATCCGGGAGGCCCTGACGCAGCTCAGGGACTCTCTTTGACTACTTGATCGCGCCTTATATCGGTGATGCGTGACGCAAGGTCTTGTGCGCTCTTGCAGTGCTTTCCACACCGGCAAGCCGGGCGGCAACCGGCTCAAATAGCAGGCAGCTGTTTGTCCGCTGTCAGCTGCTTAGGTAGGATACCGGTGGCAGAAGACTGATCTGGCTGCCGGTTTCTAGGCTTTCTACACTCCGGCACGAGCAAAAGGATGCACTCATGCCCGTTGCAGTCCAGGTGCTAGCAAAGATGCCGATCAACGATTACGCCGAGCACTACCTGGCGGTTCTGCACGCGGCCGACCCCGGTTGCCCGCTTGAAGAGCTTGTAATTGTCGGCGACTCCGTTTACCGGAGATATCGGCAGCAGTACGCCGGCTGGGTCCAAGCAATCAACAACCGCGAAGCCGACTACACAGAAGAGGACGCCGGCGCGTGGCGTCAACGCTTCGACGATTGGTCTGCCGCAACGAAGGTGCTCCTCGAAAAAGTGTCGGGTGTTGACAGCTTTGCTGCTAATCATCAGGTTGATCGCGATATCGAAATCCTGCAACAAGACCTCGCCCAGGCCGAGCAGTTTTTGACGCCATCGAGCAGCCTCGAAGGCTGGATCGATTCGGTCGCTAAGAGGCTCGAGCAAACGCAAGCGTTTCCCCCCTCCGTGTCAGCGTATGACGCCGCCTGTTCGGATCGAATCCAGTCGGATTCTTGACTGGGTTCGCGGGCACGGCCTCACCGGCGCCGAGGTCAGCAGGCTGCACGATCTTCTCGCCGCCGACGCCCGCGACTCCGCAGCGTTCCCCAGCGTCTTCCGCGAGCCGGAGATCAACGGACGACGTGAGCCGTTGTGGGGCGCCTGCGCCGTCTGCGGAGGGTCGCTGCGTCGCGACGACGGGTCGGACTTACAGTTCCGGCTCCACTACTTCTGCGCCGATAGGCCGCACGGCAAACCACGCGAGATCTACGTCGAACTCAACTACGCGACGCCTAAGCCCTAGTTTAATGTCCCGCGGGCGGCCAGGGCGAAGCAGCGACGGCACGTTACAACCGCCGCCAGCGGCATGCCTCTCCGAAGGCTGAACAAAACACCATAGATCGACATGTTTGGGCGACCCTGCCCCAGCACGCCCTGAGCGAACGAGGCGACGCACCGGCATGGACAAAGAATGGCACGATCGCGCCGACGCGATCCGGGAGGCCCTGACGCAGCTCAGGGACTCTCTTTGACTACGCCGGCAAGCGGGAGCGGATCAAGGCGATCGAGGCCATGCAGGGCGAGCCCGGCTTCTGGGACGACCAGGAGCGGGCGCAGGCGGCCATCGGCGAGATGAAGGGCCTGGCGGCCGTGGTCACGCCGCTGGAAGAGGCCCTGGCCGCGGCGGGCGACCTGGCGGCGGCCTTCGAGATGGCCGAGGAAGACGCCGAGTTCGCCGGCGAGGCGCAGGCCGAGGTCGCCCGCATCGAGGCGATGCTCGAAGGGCTCAAGCTGTCGGCCCTGCTCAGCGGCGCCAACGACGCCGCCGGGGCGATCATCACCATCAACGCCCGCGACGGCGGCACCGACGCCAACGACTGGGCCGAGATGCTGCTCCGCATGTACCTGCAGTGGGCCGGCAAGGGCGACTACTCCGCCGAGCTCCTCGACCGCGACAACAACCAAGAGGCGGGCATCAACTCGGCGTCGGTCGCCATCCGCGGGCCGATGGCCTACGGCTACCTCCGCGGCGAGACCGGCATGCACCGCCTGGTGCGGATCAGCCCGTTCAACTCCGAGGGCAAGCGGCAGACCAGCTTCGCGTCGGTGGACGTCTCGCCCGAGATCAACGACGACTCGACGATCGAGATCAACTGGGCCACCGACGTCCGCGAAGACACCTACCGCGCCAGCGGCGCCGGCGGCCAGCACGTCAACAAGACGGACTCCGCCATCCGCCTTACGCACCTGGCGACCAATACCGTGGTGCAGTGCCAGAACGAGCGGTCGCAGCACAAGAACCGCGCCACCGCCCGCAAGATGATGCTGGCCGCCCTGGCCCGCGCGGAGGAAGAAAAACGCGAAGCCGAGGAGGCGCTCAAGTACGGCGAGCAGCCCAAGACGGGCTTCGGCAGCCAGATCCGCAACTACTTCTTGCACCCGGATCAACGGGTCAAAGACACCCGCACCAAGTACCAGCAGGGCAACTTCCACAACGTGCTCGACGGCGACATCCAGGGCTTCTTGGAAGCGGTCCTGCGTTGGCGGGCCGGCCAGCCGGTAGAAGACGACGGCGAAGACTAGCCACGCCGCGTGCGCCGGCGGCCGGATGAAATAACCGCGGGGTTCGCAGAGAACGCAGGGGAGGCCGCGGATCGACGCGGATTGGCGCGGATGAGCGACGCGGCACGAATCGAGCATGCGGGCGGCCTTGTGCTGAGTGTCTACCGCGAGGGCGACCGCTTCCAGCACCGCGTTTCTGCCGGCGACGCGGCGTGGGAATCGGCGCCGCGCGACATGCTCGACACGCCCGTTTTTACCGAGCTCCACCAGCAGGGCGACGTGGTGTTCCTGTCGGGCAACGCAGGGTTCGGCCACTGCTCGGCAAGCATCGAGCCGTGCGACGCGGGCTTCTTCTTCGACGTCGCGTGCCGCGTCACATCGCCAACGCCGGCCGTCGCCTCGTTCTACCGCGGCGAGGGGCTGACCTGCTCACCTTCGGCGGACGACTCGATGGTCAGGCCAGCAGAGAACGAGCGCTCGATGTGGGTGGTCGAATCCACCGAACCGATTGGGCCGCTGCCGTGCCTGCTGCGGTGCCGCTACACGATCGGCCGCTGACAAGCTCGGCGATTCAACGGGCGACTGTCGTAACGGGCCGCGGTTGTGGCAGTCGGTCGCCCGCCCACGATCGACGCCGCCGTCACCCCTCTTCGATCGGCGTCCGCTTGCCGTCGATCCGGCGTGAGGGCTCGTGCACCCGCTCGCCGACCGGCGGGTTGAGTTCCCGCACCCAGATGTTGCGGAAGCGGACCGGGTTGCCGTGGTCCTGCAGCATGATCGACCCGCGGGGCGGGTGGGCCGTGTACCGCGGCGGGCGAGTGTACGGGGTGTCGCCCAGCAGCTCGAAGCCGTTGAGCACCAGCACGCCGTTGTGCAGGGCGGTCACGCGGGCGGGCGACGCCAGCGACCCGTCCTCGGCGAACCGCGGGGCGGTCCAGAAGATGTCGTACGTGTTCCACTCGCCGGGCGGCCGCGTCGCGTTGACCATGGGCGGCGTCTGCTTGTAGACGGCCGCCGCCTGCCCGTCGGGGTAGGTCTTGTTGCCGAACGAATCGAGCACCTGCACCTCGTAGCCGAACCGCCCGTCGGCCTCGGGGCTCGCGCAGAAGAAGACGCCGCTGTTGCCGCGGCCCTGCCCGTTGCCCTTGGCCGGCAGCGGGGCGGACCACTCGATGTGCAGCTGGCAATCGCCGAATTGCTGCCTGGTGCGGACATACCCGCGGCCGACCACCATCTCGCCCCGCTCGACCCGCCAACGCTCGGCGCCGGACCAGGCGGCCAGGCCCGTGCCGTCGAACAGAACCACCGCGTCGGACGGCGGCGCGCCGGCCTCCTCGCCGGGGGTAACGACGGGCGGCTCCCGCCACTGGATGCCGGGCAGGTACTCCTGGCCAGCCGCCGGGGCCGTGGCGAGCGTGGCGACGAGCACAGAGATAGACACGGCGATGGGCGCCGCTACGGGTGTGGTCGCGAGCCGCCGTCGATTCGGTTTCGTCATCGATTCTGACCGGTAGTGGTGGTCTGCTGTGGGGGCCATGTTCGGCCGCCCGCGGGCAGCCGCCGGCGCCGAGTTACCCTGTTTTCCGCGACGCTGGCGCCGCCAGCACGCGCGAAGCGACGCGGGCAGGGCAGGCTGCGTGGCGCCAAGCCGGCGGATTGGACCGCCCGCCGCGGCCCTGCCGATTATGTCTGGCGGCCTATCGTGCAACAACAGCCGACACAGCCGCACTGACGCACCCCGAGCAGCAAACTCCACGGCGGGCCGCACTTATGAAGCCACACGACGCCTCAGCCGGCGACGACAGCCCGGAAAAGCGGCCCGAGGAGCGGCTCGCAATGCAGCCCGAAGAAGCCGACCGGCCGCTGCCCACCAGCGTACGCTGCCCGTCGATCGACGCCGCGGCGATCCTGGCGGTCGCCAACGGCGAGCTCAGCCTCCGCCGCGAGCCACGCGTCGGCGCCGACCCGCCGCCGGCTGATCCGCCGCCGGCCGGATCTAGCGAAGTCGATAAAGCCGCCGCCGGAGCCATCGTCGACGGCCAAACGGGCGTTATCCAGCGGCGCCCCAAGCAGCCGGACCGGCTGAAGTTTGACGCCGCGGACATCTACGAGCTGTCACGGGCGCCGCACCCGTGGCAGGCAGAGACCATCGTCAAGGCGGACCAGGAGCCCCGCGAGTCCGCGGCCACCGACGGCGGCGCCGAGGCGGGTGGGCCGAAGCTGCTGGACACCCCCACGGGCGGCAGTGACGACGCTACGACCGGCGACTGCGCTGCGGCCCTCGGCGGGGCGCCCGGGCCAGCCGAACCCCAACACGCCAAGCCTAAAGACGTCGCTGTGGTGTGCGATATTGCGAGCAGGCAAGAAGCGGCCGCTTGATCTGCATCGCCGTGGAAGGGCCGCCCGTCGCAAGTCGCCCACCGACCGTCGCCAACCGCCCGTCGCCAACCGCCCGTCGATCGTCGCCGACCTGCACTGGGCGGCCCTTACTCTTCGGTCGGCTCGCCGACGTCGATCTGCGACCAGTCGATCTCCGCGGTTTCTTGCCGCAGCTTCGCCAGCGTGTTCTTGGCGACCGGCAGGTCGGGCTCGGACACCATCACCTGCACCCACTCGCCGCTGCCGAGCTGCTTGTCGGTGGTCATGGCGCCGGTCGAGACCGCGTCGAGCCCTTCGGCCTTTAGCGCCGCGACGATGATTGCTGCTTGGGCGGCCGTCGGCGCGGAGGTCAGCTGCGTGAGGTGCTCGGGCGGGTTGTCCATGGTGTGGGCGTCCGTTCTACGTTGTTGCTATCAGGCGGCTGGCGCCGCCGGCGTGGGCGGTGCACAGAACGTACCGCCAACCGCGCCCGGCCCTCTAGCCCTTGAGCTCGCGGATCACCCGGCCGCCCGCGGCGATCTTCATCGGCCGGCCGTTGCCGGAGGTGAACGTCGTCTGCAGCGAGATCCCCATCGCGTCGCAAACGGTGGCCATCAGGTCTTCCGAGGAGTAGGGGTCGCTCTCAACGCGGGCGCCGTCGGCGCTGGTCTGGCCGACGGCCAGCCCGCCGGCGAGCCCGCCGCCGCCCACCACGGCGCTCCACGCGCGGGCGAAGTGGTCGCGGCCGGCGTTGCCGTTGATCCGCGGCGTGCGGCCGAACTCGCCCATCCAGATCACCACGGTGTCCTGCAGCATGCCCCGCTGGGAGAGGTCCTCCATCAGGGCGGCCATGGCTTTGTCCATCTCCGGCAGCTTGTTCTCTAGGCTGTCGAAGCAGTTCTGGTGCAGGTCCCAGCCGCCGAAGTTGACCTCGACGAACGGCACGCCCGCCTCGACCAGCCGGCGAGCCAGCAGGCAGCCGCGGCCAAAGCCGGTTTGGCCGTAGCTCTCCTTGGCGGCCTGGGGCTCGGTCTGGACGTTGAAGGCGGCCATCTGCTCGCTGGTGAGCAGCGACCGCGTCTTGCCCAGCACGCGGGCGTGGTCGACGGCCGCCATGCCACGCCGCTGCTTGATGAACCGCTGCTCCAGCGTGTCGAGCACGGCCAGCCGGCCCGCCATCCGCTCCTCGCCCACCGGCATCTGCAGGTTCCGCACGCGGCCGTTGGTGTCCACCTGGAACGGGGCGTACGCCATGCCCAGGAAGCCGGGCCCCTGGCTGCCGCCGCCGACGGACACAAACGACGGGATCTCCAGGTCCGGGCGGGAGTCCTCCATCTCGTGGGCGATCACCGAGCCGTAGCTCGGGTGCTCGATGTTGGGGTTGGGCACGTAGCCCGTGTGCATGTAGTACGAGCCGCGGGTGTGGTCCGCCTCGCGGGTGCTCATCGAGCGGATGACCGACAGCTTGTCCATGTGCTGGGCGATGCCGGGCAGCTTGTCGCTGATCTGCATGTCGCCGGCCGTGGCCATGGGGCGCGAGGGCCCGCCGGTGGGGGCGCCGGGCTTGAGGTCCCAGATGTCGATGGTGGGCGGCCCGCCGCCCATCCACAGCAGGATGGCGGACTTGCCGTTCTTGCGGAGCGTTTCGGTGGCGGCGCCCACGCTGCGGGTCATCGCCAGCGACGTGCCCGCCATCGCGGCCGACCCCGCCAGGTGGCCCATAAAGTGGCGCCGCGACATGCCAAAGGGAGTTCGGAAGCTCTGCATAGCGGTTGCTCCGTGGTCTCGTTGCTCGCTGATTTGGTTTGCTGTCGGCCGGCGGGCCCCGCGGCCCGCGCCGCTGGGCGCTAATGGTTGAAGATGAACTCGTTGCTGTTGAGCAGCGCCCACCAGATGTCTTGCAGGGCCTCGGCGGTGTCGCCCCCGCGGGCGGCCAGCAGCTGGTTGCACACCGCCAGCTCGTCGCGGCCCGGCGCCCGGGACAGGGCGGCCAGGTACAAGTAGCGGACCTTCTGGGCGGGCGTCAGCCGCTCGCTCCACGCGATCGTGTACAGGAAGCTCCCCTCCCCGCTGCTGGTGGCCCGTTTGATCATGTCGCCGTTCATCATCATCAACGCCTGCGGGATCGACCCGTTGAAGGTGGTCGATTCACCGTTCTCGTCGTTGCCGAACGCCGTGTTGAACTGGCTCAGCCACCGCTGCTTGACGCGTTGCCGCTGGTCGTAGCTCAGGCTCTCGTCGGCGCGGGTGGCTACCAGCAGCGATTCGTACAGCTGCTCGGCCGTCATCTGCCGCAGGTAGAACCGCGAGAACGCCGGCGAGGCGCCCAGCGCGGGGTCGTCCCGGGCGTTGCTCCGCGTGGTGCGGCTGCTCAGGGCGTAGGGCTCCGACAGGACGATCCACCGCGTCAACGCCTTGAGGTCGAAGCTGCCCGCACGCAGGGCGCCGGCCAGCTCGTCCAGCAGCTCCGGGTGCGAGGGCGAGTTGTGCGGCCCCATGTCGTCCACCGGCTTGGTGAAGCCGTAGCCCAGCAGCCGGCCCCACTCGCGGTTGACCATCGCCCGCGCGAACTGGGGCGACTCGCGGATCAGCTCCGCCAGCTCCCCGCGCCGGTCGATGTCCGACAGGTAGCCGCTGTCGCCGAAGTCCTCGCCGCGGTCGGCGTACAGGTCGGCCAGCGCCGTGCCGTCGATGAACACCGGGTAGGCCACCTTCAGCTTGCCGTTGCGGAGCTCGTAGTACAGCTCCGCCTTGGTGGGGTCGCCCCCCTCGCCGGCGAAGTCGCGGCTCAGCAGCCGGGCGACGCGGCGGTTGTTCTGCTCGGTCGGCAGCCGCTGGACCCGCGTCTGGCGGAAGAAGGCGTTGAGCTCCCAGAACTGGTTCTGCCGGTACTCGTTGAACGGGTGGTTGTGGCACTGCGTGCACTGCACGGCGGTGCCCAGGAAGACCTTGGCCGTCTGGGCGGTGGCCTGCACGCCGTTCTCCGCCATCTTGTCCGCCAAGAAGTTGGCGGCGCCGTTGAAGTCTTCGTCCCCCGGCCGGCAGCTGCCCGTGGCGGTGACCAGCTCCCGCATCATCTGGTCTAGCGGCTTGTTCCGCTGGAACGAACGCCGGAGGTACTGCTGCATGCCCGACCGGTCCGCAAGCGACTGCCGGTTGGCCCCGCCGGTGCGGCCGATCAGCAGGTTGGTCCACACCGTCGTGAGGTTGCGGGCGTACTCCTCCAGATGCTCATCGCCCAACAGGCGGTCGACCAGCTCGCGCTTCTTCTCGGGCGAGCGGTTGCGGACGAACTCCGTCAGCTCGCCAACGGTCGGTATCCGGCCCAGCAGGTCGAGGTAGACGCGGCGGCACCACTCGCCGTCGGTCGCCTCGGGCGAGGGACGCAGCGACTGATCCTTCCACGCCGCCTGCACCCGCTGGTTGATCACAGCCGTCATGTCGGCGGCGGCCGACTCGGGCGTGGACGACGACGTGGTCTCTGCCCGGCCGGGAGCATAGACCGCGAGCCAAGCGATGGCGGCCAGCAGGATGTGCCGAGTTAGAAGTCGCACGCCATCCCCCAAGTCATGCAAGACGCCGTGGTCATCGATGCGGTCACGCAACTCCTCGAACGCCAGCAGCGGTAAGCCGGCGACGCCGAGGCAGAGCAGTTACGCACCTGCGGATTCTATCAGCCGCCCGGGTGATTGCCCAAATCCGCCAGGGCGCCAAGCGGCTGCCGCATCTCCATCAAGCAAACGCTGCGCCAATAGAAAACACCGCGAAAGCCGATCCGGTAACGTCGACTTCACGCTCGGCCGAACTTTCGCCGGTTTTTAGGGGCGCCACTATCGCCTGTGGCGATCGCCACGCGCGCGAGTGCAGCAGACCGCTACACGTGTACGATTTTGCAACACCTAGAACGCAACAGGCGAGCCGCGACCCCCCTGTTCCACGGGTCGGCGGCTCGCCTTGTCGGCGCCGGAATCGATTTTTTCAGCGCGATGGTTGGGAGGACACCTGACGCGCCAAACGCGGCTCTGTCCGTCAATTCCGGGCCGTGTTGCGGTTGCCTCTTCGCCTGCCGACCCCGCTCGCTTCTCTGTTCCGGCCCCGAGCGATGCCTAATCGCTAGCGGCCGCGGTCGCGGCTAGAGGGAGCATTGCAACAGCTGTGCCAACCAAACGCCTCTCGCGCCGCCACGCGGCCAACCGGTCGGGCCGCAGCTCGGGCGGTTGGGTCGTCGTCTGCCGATCAAGCGGACTACAAGCGCCATCGTTCCGATCGCACTTCTTGACGCATGGTCGCGTGCGTCGTTTCGGCGCCAGCTGTGTTTTTTGGCCGGGAAAACCCGGTCTTTACCGCCGAACACGGGTCTGGCACGCCCGCTGCTTCCTCTGGCACGCAGGCGAGACGCACCGGCTGTGATGGTCCTGCCGGCTCTCTCCGAGCAACCTGAAACGACGCGTGGCGCGTCGTTT
>JBCCQL010000094.1:0-9690 GCA_039024355.1 Planctomycetota bacterium | reverse complement strand
TTACAATGACGACGTGCAGCAGACATGGGATAGCGACCGCAGCGGCTTTATTGAACTGGCCAATGAGAATTGGCCGACTGTGCTGATGCCCGACAGGCATTGCCCACGGGCGCCCAGTCATTGTTTTTGCACCTTCGAGGGTGGCAACGCCAAGCCCCGGCCCCCGATCCGCCGAACCAGAGGAACCCGACGGATGCACAGCTCACTACGTTGCGTCTTTGCTGCGGCTGCCATCGCAGTTGCTGCCGTGCCTGCAATCGTGGCGGCAGAAACCGGCGCCGCTTCGACGGCGGGTGATCTAGAACTGCTCGCTGGCGTTTCCGCCACGCAGGCTACGCCGCCCGCTGTTCAGGCCGCGTGGCAGCGGCTGGTTGCTGGGGGCCCGGACACGATGATCCGGATGCTGCGGGCGATGGACGGCGCCAGCCCCGCCGCGCAGAACTGGCTGCGTGCGGGTGTCGACGCCGTGGGCGAGAAGTGCGTTGGCACGGCCAGGCTGCCCCTGGACGAGCTGGGCGCCTTCCTCGCCGACAAAACCGCCTCGCCGAAAGCACGCCACGCGGCGTTCACGTGGATCGTCCGCGTCGATCCGGACGCCAAGCCCGCGTTACTCGCAGGCATGTTGGACGACCCCAGCCTGATGCTCAGGTACGACGCCGTCGCCTTGCAACTAGAAGCGGCGAACGCCTTGACCGACGCCGACGCGCAGGCCGCCTCGCTGGAGCAGCTGCTGAAGTCAGCGCGTGACCCGGCACAGCTTGAGGCGATTGCCAAGCAGTTGGAAGAGCTCGGCCGCGAGGTCGATCTGGGCTACCAGATGGGCTTCCTAAAGCGGTGGTGGGTCATCGGCCCGTTCGACAACACGGGGCTCGCCCACTTCGACACACCGTACGGCCCCGAAGAAGAGCCCGAGCAAAAGCAAGACACCGCCAAGACCTACCAAGGCAAGAACGGCGAGGTGGCCTGGAAGGAGGTCGACGCCCAGGGCGACCAGGGCGAGCTCGACCTGACAGAGCACCTCGGCGAGCAAAAAGAAGCCGTTGCGTACGCCTACACCCGCTTCTGCGCCGACGACGGCGCCTGTGAAATCCGCTACGAGTCCCGCAACGCGACCAAGGTGTGGGTAAACGGCGAGCTGGTCGCGGCGAACGAGGTCTACCACTCCGGCGGCACGATCGACCAGTACCGTGCCCCGGTCAAGCTGGGCCAGACGAACACCATCCTCGTCAAGCTCTGTCAGAACGAGCAGCGGATGCCCTGGGAGCGAGAGTGGGGGCTGCGGCTGCGTGTCGTCGATGCGACCGGCGGCAAAGCGGCGTTGCAACGGGTATCGAAGCTGCCAACCGACGTGGAGCCAACCGACGTGGAGCCAACCGACGTGGAGCCAACCAACGAAACCTCGGACAGCGAAGCTGCGACAGATGACGACAGCTCTGACAGCGACGCACAGCCCGGCGAGTCCGAACCCGACGCCGGCCAGCAGTGAGCACCGCCTGCTGGGAACCCTTGTTTGACCACAGCCACCGACACCGAGGCCACGCGATGAAACGTACCACGCCCTTCGCAGCTCTGATTCTGGCCGCCGCCGGCGTCGCCGGGCCCGCCGCGGCGGATGACTGGCCGCAATTCCGCGGCGAGGGGGCACGGTGCGCCTCGTCTACCGTGGCCCCGCCCGTGACCTGGAACGTCGAAACGGGCGAGAACATCGCTTGGGCGGCAGACCTGCCCGGCAACGGGGTTTCGAGCCCCATCATTGTCGGCGGCCGGGCGATTGTGACCGCCGCCAGCGGCCCGGAGAACGATCAGCTGCACGTGCTGGCGTTCGACTCCATGACGGGCGTGCCGCTCTGGCGCCGCCAGTTCCAGGCCGCCGGGCGGACGCTCTGCTACCGGACATCCAGCGTCGCGGCGCCCACGCCCGTGAGCGACGGCAAACGCGTGTACGCCTTCTACTCGTCCAACGACCTCGTTTGCCTCGACCTGGACGGCAACCTGCTCTGGATCCGCGACCTTACCGCCACGCACCCCGGCCTGGGCAACGACCTGGGCATGGCGGCGTCGCCGGTCGTTGCGGGCGGCATGGTGATCGTCCAGTGCGAGTGCCAATCCGTCAGCTTCGCGGCGGCGTTTGACGGCGAGACCGGCGAGAAGACGTGGGAGATCGCCCGCGACAAGTCCTCGAACTGGACGTCGCCCCTGGCCGTCGATTACGAGACCGACGGGCGGTCCCTCGCTGGCGTGCTGCTGCAGGCCCGCTCGGGGCTCACACTCGTCAACGCCGTGTCGGGCGACGCCGTCTGGCAGGAGTCCATCGAGGGCGTATCGATCTCGTCGCCAACGGGCTCCGACCTGGTGCTCGCCCCCGCCGGCGGGCTCTCCGCGTTCAAGCCGACAGCGGACGGCTTCCAACCGGTGTGGCAGTCCAGCCGCGTCAGGCCGAGCGCCACCAGCCCCGTGATCGCCGACGGCAAAGCCTTTGTTATCGCCCGCGGGGGCATCCTCAGCGCGGTCGACCTAGCGACCGGCAAGCTGGTGCCGGGGTCGAAGAAGCGGCTGGGCGGCTCGTTCTGGGCGACGCCCCTGGCCGCCGGCGGCAAGCTGTTCTGCATCAACGAGTCCGGCGACGCGTTCGTCATCGACGCCGGCACCGGCGACGAGTTGGGCGCCGCCACGTTCGGAGAATCGATCTACGGCTCTCCCGCGGCGGCCGACGGCGGGATGTTTGTCCGCAGCAACAGCAAGCTGTGGAAGATCGCCACGGTTGAGCAGGCCGACGCCGGCTATCGGGGGCGACGCGACACGGCCGGCGCCAATCGCCGCTGATTTTGGCTGTCGCAAACGTGAGGGCTGGCCTGTCCGAGGCGAGGGCTGCCTCCGCGGTACCGCCGACACCGCGGTTGCAGGCCGGCGGCGATTTGAGACGCGTTCTCAGCTCGACCGGCCCGCGTCACGCGCAGCCCACGCGTCGGCATTGCATGTCACGCCCGAGGCAGGAATACTCTTTCGCGTAGCGGGGATGTGGCGGAATTGGCAGACGCGCTGGATTTAGGTTCCAGTGGGGTAACCCGTGCAGGTTCGACTCCTGTCATCCCTAATCGAGCAGCGGACGATTCTTTTCTGCGGTGGGCGGCTCCGCGATTTACGGCCTTGGCTTACCGCCTGTCGCTTTGCGGCTGCGGCTTGGCGATCGGGAACTTCCGTCCACAATGTCGCCGTCGCGACATGTGTAGGCGGCAGATAATTCACGGGTGGTTTCGCCTGCCAAGCGGATCATGTCGCCCACGATTTTTGTGTGCTGCGGCACGCCCAGCGTATACTCGGAAGTGAATTCAATCGCACCTCTGGTCGGCGTTCAGCGCGGCGATTGACCACTCCGGTCATCGGTAGATACAAGCACAGCTAACCAGCAACCAGATCCGGGAAGCCTTATGTTTCGCAACCTCGCCATCCTGTCGATCGCCGCCGCCGTCGCGGCCCACGTTGGTAACGCGGAGGCCTACCCGCAGTTCCTCAAGGCCTTCAGGGCGGAGTACCTGGATGGCAACGAAAATGAGGACTTCACCAAGCTCGCCAAAAAGGCGAAGTGCATGATCTGCCACGCCGCCAAGGAAGATAACCCGAAGAAGTACAACGCCAAGGAGCACAACCCGTACGGCCAAAAGGTTGACGACCTGCTGGGCAAGGGCGACCGAAAGGACGCCGACAAAATCTCAAAGGCATTGCAGAAAATCGCCGAGATGCCCAGCCGCGAAGCCAAAGACGGCGAGAGCGAAGGTGACATCCCGACGTTCGGCGAGCTGATCGAGGCGGGCAAGCTCCCCGGCGGCGACCTGCCGGGTGGGGATTGATCGCCAGCGTGCCGGGCGGCACCGCAACCTTGCGTGCGGGAGGCTAAGCGTCCGGCTGGTTTGTCGGTTCTTCCACGTCCATGCCGAGCTGCTTCATCTTGCGGTACAGGTTGGAGCGGTGGACCCCCAGCTGCTTGGCGGCCTGGCTCACGTTGCCGGCCGCGTGCTTGATCGCCGACCGGATGTACTGCTCCTGGAAAGTGTGCGTAGCGTCGCCGAGCGGCATGCCAGAATCGATCAGGTCGCCATCGGCTTCCCGGCCCGGCGAGAGCGTAAACGCCAGGTCTTCGGCATCGATCTTTGAGCCGGGCGATAGGTACGCGACCCGCTCCATCATGTTGCGTAGCTCGCGGACGTTCCCCGGCCAGCGGTGGGCGAGCATCCGCTTGCGGGCCGCGGCAGTGAACCTCGGTGTCTTGCGGCCCATGCCGCCGCAGAACTGCTGCAGGAAATGCTCGGCGAGCAGCAGGATGTCTTCCCCGCGTCGCCGCAGCGGCGGCAGGTCGATGGACACCACGTTCAGGCGGAAGTAGAGGTCCTCGCGGAACTTCCTTTCGCGGACCAGCGCGGCCAGGTCTTGGTTGGTCGCCGCAAGCACCCGGACGTCGGTCTCGATCGGCACGCCGCCGCCCACGCGCACGACGGTCTTTTCTTCGAGCACGCGCAGCAGCTTGGCCTGCCCGCCGAGGCTCATGTCTCCAATCTCGTCGAGCAGGATGGTGCCGCCCGCGGCGAGCTCGAACTTGCCGGGCCGGCTCTCGTTGGCGTCGGTAAAGGCGCCCTTCTCGTGCCCGAACAGCTCGCTCTCGAGCAGCGTCTCGGCGATGGCCGCGCAGTTGACGGCGACAAAGGGCTCGCTGCGGCGCCGGCTTTGGTAGTGGAGCATCCGGGCCACCACCTCCTTGCCGCAGCCGTTCTCGCCGAGGATCAGGATCGCCAGATCGGTGTCCGCGACGCGGCCGATGGTCGCCCGCAAGGCCTCGATCGCCGGGCACCCGCCGATCATCCGGGCGCCGCTCGCGGCCTGGTCCACCATCTGCTCGTGACGCTCCAGCAGTTCCTCGAACTGCTGCGTCGCCGTCAACGCCACCGCGGCGTAGTCCGCCAGGTCGGCCAGGCCCCGCTGGTCGGCGTCGGTAAACGCGCCGCCCCGCTTGTTCAGCAGCTCGAAGACGCCCAGCAGCTCGCCCCCGCCGCCGCGGTCGATCAGCGGGACGCACAGCAGGGTGTCGGTCTGGTAGCCGGTCTTTTGATCCGTCGCCCGGTCGATCGTCCCGTCGTCCTGCGGCGAGACGCGGCTTGGCCGGCCCGACCGCAAGACCTCGCCGACCACGCCGGCGTCGTCCGGCACACGCAGCTCGCCCCCCTCGACGCCCAGCGCGGGGCGGCCCACCAGCTGCCGGTTGGGCTTGTCCCACAGGAAAATGCTGGCGCGGTCGCACCCGAACAGCCCGCACGCGGACTGCGCGATCTGCTCGAGCAAGGACCGCACATCCGCCGCCGCCCGCCACGACTTCGTCGCCTCAAGCAGCCGCTCTACCTGATCGGCGCGGCGTGTCGAATCCTGCGCGTGCAGCGCGAAGCTGAGCAGCTGGGCGGCGCTGATCGCGTGATCGAGCAGCGCGGGCCGGCGATCGGCGGCGGCGCGGACCAAGAGCACCACGCCGTCGGAAACGGCAGCGCTCGCGGACGGGGAGCGGCCACCCCCGGCAGGGCCTTTCAGCGGCACGGCGAACCAGTCGCCCGCAGACGCCGGCCCGCCGCGATCCATCGCCTCAGCGGCCAGGTCCGTCGGCGGCGACGCGTCGGCGGGGTGCTTGGCTAAGAGGGTCCAGTCGGGCGGCGTCGCCCGCAGGACAGCCGCCGCATGGGCCCCTTCGCTACAAACGGCCCCGGCAGCTGCCGCCGCAGGATCGGCCGCGCCGGCGGGGTCGGCGGACGCGAGGAGAATCGGCAGCCAGTTGTCGATGGCGTGGGTTTGCTGCACGCGGGGCACCCGATCTCTGAGGCTGATGCTTGAAGGCTTGAAACGGCTGTAATCGTTCGGATCGGCGCCCGCGAGTCAATATCGCGACAGCCGCGGGGCTATTGAGGGGCCGATCTTTGGTGGTACGATCGCACGACACGCGGCACGGCTAGACTCGCTTTACCCATCACGCTTCACGCCCATCGAGCGATAACCAGACCACCATGCCCGAACTTTTCGCCGAGAAAAAAGGCTTGATCACCGGGGTGTTCAATAAGCAGTCTCTGGCCTGGCCGATCGCCGACCTCATCATGCGCGAGGGGGGCGAGTGCGGCTTTAGCTACATGCCGGACCGGCCCGACGACGCCCGCCAGAAGAACCTCAACCGCATCACCAAGCTGACGGGCGACAACCCCAGGGCGCGGTTCGTCATGCCGATGGACGCGACCGACGACCAGCAGATCGCCGCCGTGGTGCAGAAGTGCGGCGAGCAATTCGGGAAGCTGGACTTCCTGCTGCACTCGATCGCGTTCGCCCCGCCCGAGGACCTGAAGCGTGGGACGGTAGAGACCAGCCGCGAGGGCTTCAAGCTCGCGATGGAGATCAGCGTGTACAGCTTGATCGCAATCACCAACGCGGCCAAAGACCTGCTCAACGACGGGGCGAGCGTGCTGACGCTCACCTACTTCGGCGGCGAGAAGACCGTGCCCGGCTACAACGTGATGGGCGTCTGCAAGGCGGCGCTCGACTCGGCGACTAAGTACTTGGCTTTCGATCTTGGCCCGCGGGGCATCCGGGTGAACGCCCTGAGCCCGGGGCCGATGCAGACCATCTCTGGCCGCGGCGCCGGCGTGGATGAGATGCTGGGGCTGTACGAGGCGGTCGCCCCTCTCGGGCGCAACATGACCCATGAAGAGGTGGGCAAGTCGGGCGCCTTCCTGCTATCCGACATGTCCAGCGGCATCACCGGAGAGGTCCTTCACCTGGACGGCGGCTACAACGCCATGGGGTCGCCCGGCAGGATGCTCGACCAGATCAAGGCGGCCCAGGCCGGGCAGTAAACGCCGCAACGTCTTGGCTACAGGCGGACGGCGCTGCCGGTGCGTGCCGGTTGCCGGTGGAGCGGAGCACGGCTTGCGGCAGCCAACGGGAGCGGGCCGCCGGCCGGTTCGGCATACCCGGTCTTCCTACGAGAAATGCAGCGGAGGGCACGGGACTCGAACCCGCAACCGGTTGCCCGGCACCTGAATTCCAATCAGGCCGCTAGCCAATTCGCTTACCCTCCGGATTACCGGCCGCCCGAGCTGGGCCACCCGGGGCCGCCCGCACGCCCAAATGCGGTCAGTCGTGCGCGCCCTGTATCAGGCTGATGAACTCACGGTTGGACTTGAACTTGGCCAACCGCGACGTCAGCTGCTCCATCGCGTCGACGTGGTGCATGCTGGAGAGCGTCCGCCGGAGCATCGTGGCGGCGTGCAGGTTGTCCGGCGGCAGCAGCTTCTCTTCGCGCCGAGTGCCCGACTGCTCGATGTCGATGGCGGGCCAGATGCGGCGGTCGGAGAGCTTGCGGTCGAGCACCAGCTCCATGTTGCCGGTGCCCTTGAACTCCTGGAAGATCAGGTCGTCCATGCGGCTGCCGGTGTCAATCAACGCCGTGCCCACAACGGTCAGCGAACCGCCTTCCTCGAAAGCGCGGGCCGTCGCGAAGAGCTTCTTTGGGATGTCCATCGCCTTGATGTCGACGCCGCCCGACATCGTTCGGCCCGTGTTGCCCACCCACTTGTTGAAGGCCCTGGCGAGGCGCGTGATCGAGTCCATCAGCAGGAAGACGTCGCGGCCCATCTCCGTGAGGCGTTTGCAACGCTCGATCGTCAGCTGCGAGAGCCGGACGTGGCTCTCAACGTCTTGGTCCAGGCTGCTGGCAAACACTTCGCCGCGGACGGCGCGCCGCATGTCGGTGACCTCCTCGGGCCGCTCATCGACGAGCAGCATGATCATCGACACCTCGGGGTGGTTCTCGGAGACCGCTTGGCTGAGCTGCTGCATCAGCACGGTCTTGCCCGTGCGGGGCGGGGCGACGATCAACGCGCGTTGCCCCTTGCCAAGCGGGGCGATGATATCCACGATCCGCGTGCTGATCGGCTCGGCGCCGGTCTCCAGGCGTAACCACTCCTCGGGCGTGATCGGCGTGAGGCCCTCGAACTCCTTGACGTTCAGGTAGTCTTCCGGCGTCATGCCATCGACGTCCAGCAGCTCGCGCAGCCGCGGGCCTTGCCCCCGCTTGTGGTGCTGCACCATGCCGCTGAGCAGCAGCCCCTCACGCAGGTTGAACTTCTCGATCATCGTGCCCGGCACGAACGGATCGGTCCGCTCCCGCGTGAAGTTCGCGCTGGGGTCGCGGAGGAAGCCGTAGCCGTTGGGGTGCATCTCCAGCACGCCCGAGCCCGGCTTGAGCGGCAGGTCTCCGTCCTCGGCGGGCCCGTAGTCCCGCCGGGCGTCGTTGTCCCGCGCTCCGGCGTTGCTGTAGCCGCCGCGGCGGCGCCCGCGCGGGCCGTTGCCACCCTGGCCGCCGCCGGAGCCGTTGCGTCCCGAGCGGTAGTTGCCGCCGCGGTTGTTGCCACCGCCGTGACCGCCTTGGCGGCTGCGGTAGCGGCCGCCCTGCTTCTTCTTCGCCATGCTTAGATCACACTCTCTGTGGAACGTTCGCGGCCTGTGATTCGTCGTGCGGACTCAGCCGCACGCCGCTGGACAGGCATTCGGGTTGTGCGTCGATCGCTGATTGCAATCGGGCGTCTAGCACGCGGCTGCAGACATCCTCTGGCCGCTAAGCAGCGCTACTGCTGCCGTCACACCGGCACGCCAAAAACGGGGTCTCGCTGCCGGAATCGTCTCGGAATGGCTTTTTTCTGCCTGGATACCTTCCGGACCACGTCAGGGGCCCGACGAGGGACCCAGACGAGGGGCTCGGACGAGGGGCTCGTCGATCGCCGCACAGGCGGCGAGAACAAACAGGTTTGAGCAAACCCAACATCGCCCTCTGATCAGCCTTGCCCGACGCTGGCTGGTCTCAACACACACGAAGCTGGGCCTGGCCTCGGCTCGAACCGATGCACTAACGCCAATGCATTATTGAGCAGCTGCTAAAGCAGCCGCGAGCAGCGACGGCCTTTCCTCGCTGACATACCGATGCGGAACGCCAAGCGTTTCACGCTTTGCCTCCCGTCCCGCTGATCAGATCAGCCCGGGACGCATGCAGCCCTCGGCAAGCCTGACGAGCAATGCCGCTCGCCGTGTCCCACCTTGCCCGTTCGTAGGCGGTTTGAACCGCTCAGCAAACAGCACGGGGTATCAGCGAGGCTGAAGACTAAAACAATCCGAAGGATCGTAGCCGGCCGCGGAACGTCAAAGGTGCGGCCCTGTCACGCAGCCCACCTCGAGTGCTGCGACTGGGGAGAGTATTCAACACGGTTCAGAGCGTGTCAAGCGTATCCTGCGTAAGTATTTCCGCCGACTGACCGGCACACCACTCGGGTCCGCGGGCCTGCTACACGAAGACGGGCAGGCGGGAAAATCGGTGCAAGCCGCACAACTTTCCCAAAGGCCGGGGATGCAGCCAACCGATACAACCTACACGGCCTCACGGTGCGCCACCGGTGCATCGCTTCCCCCCACGAAGGCGCAGGCTGTGCGTCGAAGCTGACCGACGCACGCACGGACGCCGCCAGGCAAGCAGCAGGACATCCCATGCCCCGAATTCAAACCGCAGTCATCGCATTGCTGTTCGCCAGTTTGACGGCCGCCGTCGCCGACGCGCAGCCGGGGGAGTCAGGCCGGTATGCGGCGCCGTCGTCCTACGGGGGCCAGCCACGCTACGGG
>JBCCQL010000093.1:0-9720 GCA_039024355.1 Planctomycetota bacterium | reverse complement strand
GGCCCGCCGGCGCCTTCGCAAACGCAGACGCCGACAACCACGGGGCCCGTTGAGCGTGAGCCAAGCCGTGGCGAAGAAGCACGCGCCCCGGCGCCGCCCACCCGTGTCCTGCACGTCATCAACGGCGAGCACTTTGCCGGCGCCGAGCGGGTGCAGGACCTGCTGGCACTGCGTCTTGGCGAGCACGGCTACGGCGTCGGCTTCGTCGCCCTCAAGCCGGGCCGCTTTGGCGAGGCACGCCGCTCGACCGCGGCGCCGCTCACCGAGCTGGCGATGGCCAGCCGCTGGGACCTGCGTGCCGCCCGGTCGGTGGCGCGCCTGGCAACCACGGGCGGCTACCGGCTGCTGCACGCCCACACGCCGCGGTCGCTGCTGATCGCGGCTATCGCCGCGCGGCGGACCGGCCTGCCGCTCGTGTACCACGTCCACAGCCCGACCAGCCGCGACACCACGCACCGCCTGCGGAACTGGCTGAACGCCCGCGTCGAAGCGTGGGGCGTCCGGGCCGCCGCCCGGCTGATCACCGTTTCTCCAACGCTCACCCGGCATATGCAGTCGCAGGGCGTCGCGGCCGATACGCTCTGCTGCGTGCTCAACGGCGTGCCCGCCGTGCCGGGCGCCACGCCGCGGCGGCCGCCCACCGGCGAGTGGACGCTGGGCATGGTCGCCCTGTTCCGCCCCCGCAAGGGCGCCGAGCTGCTGATCGAATCGCTCGCCACGCTGCGGTCGCGTGGCGTGCCGCTGCGGCTGCGAATGATCGGCCCGTTCGAGAGCGCCGCGTACGGCGAGCAGCTGACCGGGCTCGCCCGCCAGCGGGGCGTCGAGGGCGCGATCGACTGGACCGGCTTCACCGATTGCGTGCCCGCCGAGCTGGCGAAGGTCGACGCCCTGGCCCTGCCCAGCCTGTTCGGCGAGGGGCTGCCGATGGTGGTGCTCGAGGCGATGGCGGCCGCCCTGCCGGTGGTGGCCACGCGGTGCGAGGGCGTCGCCCAGGCGGTGGTCGACCGCCAGACGGGGCTGCTGGTCGAGCCGGGCAGTGGCGCCGCGCTTACCGCGGCGATCGGGCAGCTCGTCACCGGCGGCGTGGACTACGCGGCGTTATCCGCGGCCGCCCTGGACCGGCACGCCGAGCGGTTCTCCGACGCCATCATGGCCCGCAACGTCGCGGCCGTGTACGGTCGGCTCCTAGGCCAACCAGCGTCCCACGCCACGCATTGATCCGCTTGGCAGAGCTTTCCCGCGGCGCCCAAAGCGAGAGGCCCGCCGGTAGCTACCCGCGGGCCTCTGAGGTTCTGCTGCCGCCGACGCCGCAGCGCAGAACGCCGATGGTTCGCCCGTTGCCCACAAGCGTTGCAACGAGCTGTCGTGAGTGGGCCCGACTGGAGTCGAACCAGCACGCCCTTTCGGGCACATGCCCCTCAAGCATGCGCGTCTGCCTATTCCGCCACGAGCCCACGACCGTTTGCGGCGCCTGCCCGCAAACCGGCTGGGCATAATAGCTGCTGGCAGGGGCCCGTCAAGCGATGCCGCGCCGCGCTGCCCTGGAGCGGGACCGCCTCGCTAGCGGGCGGCGGGTGTGGTACGCATGGCGTGGCGGCCGCAACGTCCTGCGGGTGCGTGTAAGGCGAAGCCCGCCGCTTCCCAGCGATCCTCCCCTGCGGACAGAACCACGTTGCCTCCGACGCTTATCGCCATCGACATCGGCAACTCGCGGGCGAAGCTCGGCGTCTTCCAGCGGCCCGGCGCGTGCGTCGACGCCGCCCAGGGCATGACGCTGCCTATCGCGACGCCGCCGCTCGCCGAGCCGGCAGAGACGCTCACCCTCGACCCGCCGCTCTCGCCCGGGTCGGAGTCGGCCGAGAAGCTCGCGGACTGGTTGGCGACCTGCACGGCGGGCGATGGGCCGGAGGGCGATGGGCCGACGAGCGATGACGCGGACGGCAAGCCGGGCGACACGGACGGGGCCGGGCGGCCGGTGATCGCCATCGCCTCGGTCCACCGTGGTATGCAGGCCGACCTGACGGAGCTGCTGCGTACGCTCGGCGCCCCCACTCCGCGGCGCCTGACCAACGACCAGCTGCCGATCGAAGTAGGCGTCGACCAGCCGGCGGCGGTGGGCATCGATCGGCTGCTCGGCTGCGTGGCCGCCAACCGGCTCCGCCGCGACGGCCGGGCGGCAGTGGTGGTAGACCTGGGCACCGCCATCACCGTTGACCTGGTCACGCCCGACGGGGCGTTCGCCGGCGGGGCCATCCTGCCGGGCATCGCCATGAGCGGCTGGGCCCTGCACGAGCAGACCGACGCGTTGCCGCCGACCGGGCTGCACGAACTCGACGCGGCGCCGGACGCGGTGGGCAAGTCGACAGGCGCAGCGATCGACGCCGGCCTGTTCTGGGGCGCCGTCGGCGCGGTGCGGGAGCTGATCGCTCGGCAGAGCGACCGCCTGACCGCCCCGCCGCAAGTCTTCCTGACCGGCGGCGCGGCGCCGTCGGTCGCGCGGCTGCTCGGCGGGCCAGAAGTAAGCGTCCGCTATGTGCCGCACCTGGTGCTCTCGGGCATCGCGGCGGCGGTCCCGTTGACGGGCCCCGGGCCATGACCAGCAGCAGTCAGCCAGGCCCCGGAGCGACCGCCGAGGTGCTGACCCCCGCGGGCCGCAGCGCCATTGCGGTGGTGCTGGTCGAGGGCCCCGCCGCCGCCGCCGCGGTCGACGCGAACTTCCGCGCGGCGAACGGCAAGCCCGCCGCGGAGCAGCCGATCGACCGCATCGTCTTCGGCCACTGGTTCGGCGACGGGTTCGGCTACGGGTTCGGCTACGGGGGCCGCCGAGGCGACGCCGCCAACGGGCCGGGCGAAGAGCTGATCGTCTGCCGGGTGGCCGATCACGCGTTCGAGGTCCACTGCCACGGCGGCTACGCGGCGGTTGAGGCGATCATGGCGTCGCTGGTGGGCGCCGGCTGCCAGGCGATCGAACCGGCGGCGCCGCCCGAGGCGACCGAACCAACATCGGTAGACGCCGAAGCACGCCACGCGCTGGCCAGCTGCGTCACCGAGCGGGCCGCCGGCGTCCTGCTCGATCAGCTCAGCGGGGCCCTGACGCGCGAGGTGGAAGCGATTGCCACCTTGCTCTCCGCTGACAAACGCCAAGACGCGGAGGGTCGCCTCCGCACGCTGCTCAGCCGCGTGCCGGTGGGCCTCCGCCTGACGCGGCCCTGGCGGGTGGTGCTGGCCGGGCCGGCCAACGTGGGCAAGAGCAGCCTGCTGAACGCCCTGGTGGGCTACGAGCGGGCCGTGGTGTTCGACCAGCCGGGCGTCACCCGCGACGTGGTGACCGCCGCCGCCGCCATCGACGGGTGGCCAGTCGAGCTGGCGGACACGGCCGGCCTACGCAAAACGCCCGACGGGCTCGAGGCCGCCGGCGTGGGCCTCGCCCGGCGGGCGATCCAGGGCGCCGACTTGGTGCTGCTGGTCAGCGCGCCGGGCACGCCGGATGCGTCCGACGCGTCTCTCGCGGTAGAAGCAGCCGGCGGGCGTCTGCTGCGTGTGGCGAACAAGTCCGACCTGTCACTCTCAGCAGAATGCGGCAGCGGACCATGCGAAGGCGTGGCGGTCAGCGCTCTCACCGGGGCGGGTCTGCCCGAGCTGATTGCAGCCATCGCCGGCCGCCTGGCGCCCCACCCGCCAGCGCCGGGCGACGCCGTGCCGTTCACCGAGCGGCAGGCCCGCCTGCTCCGGGCCGGCGCCGACGCCTTGGCGGCGGGCGATACCACCGCTGCCCGGCGGGCGATGACGGTACTGCTAGCGGGCGCGGCTTTTCCTGGCGCCGACGCGCCGCGGGGCAGCGGACTCAAGTCGGGTGGCCCCGGGTGACGATCGTGACGGATGCACCGGTTGTTTCGCGCCGGCGCCCGCCAGTCCGCTCTCCAGGGTTTCGCACGATGATCCGCACCGCCTGCTTGCTGTCTGCCGCCGCCGCTTGCGTGGCGGGGTCGCCCGCCTTGTCGCAGACGGTCGGCGACCGGTACGCGCTACGGCAAGAGCTCCGCAACGACGCCTACGTCTGGGAGCCGATGCTCACGGGCGACCGCCAGCGGCAGCCGCTGATCAACCCGGCCGCTCGGCCCGCCGCGAGGCCGGCTGCCCGTCCAGCGAGCGGCTACGCGGCGCCCGTGTACGCCGATGGCTACGCGGCGCCGGCGCCGCTCACCGGCGCGACGCAAGCGGCGATCAACTACTACGGCGCCCAGCGGGCCGCCGCGGCCCTGCAGCAGCAGATGCCACGCCGGCGGTTCATCCCGAGCCGCCCGGCCAGCAGCAGGCAGACCGCCGGCAGCCGGCCGGCGGACAGCAACGCCCGCCCGTTCGCCGGCGCGCGTTCGGCGCCCACCATCAGCCCGTACCTGAACCTCTTCCGCGAAGAGAACGAAGACTCGCTGCCCAACTACTTCACGTTCGTGCGGCCGCAGCTCCGCCAGCAGCAGACCAACCAAGCCCAGCGTGCCCAGATCGACCGGCTGCAGCGGCGGCTGCAACGGGCGGAGTCGGCGCCCGCCTACAACGCCGGCGGCTACACGCCCTACGGCACGCCGGCGGCCGGCTACGGCATGCCCACAACGGGCCGCACCGCCGCCCGCTTTGGCGACACCGGCCAGTTCTACGGGGCGCGGTAAACGGGGCCCAGCGGCAGCGGCCAGGCCGACGCCCCGCTTCGACAGCGGCGAAACCCCTTCGCCGGGCGCCGCGCGTGACGCTGCGGTTTGCATTGTCGGGCGGGGACTCCGACAATCGGGCCGTGGCTCGTCTGCCCGTGGTCCGCTCTCGGAGTCCTGCCGTGTTCCTATCGCGACTCGTCTGCGTGTTGTGCTTGTTTGCGTGGTGTGCGCCGGCGCGGCCGCTTCTGGGGGAAGAGCCCGACGCGCCGCCCCGAGTGCAACCGGACACGGCCGTCGCTGGCATGACCAAGGCCGAGGCGGCCTTCGCAGGGCTCATGAGCGGGGCGACGCTCGTCGGCCGCTTTACGCTGGGCAGCGACGACGTGCCCAAGCCCGAGCGCTACGAGCTGGGCACGGTCCGCAAAGTTGGCGACGGCGCGTGGCTGATCCAGGCACGCATCCGCTACGGCAAGAACGACGTGACGCTGCCCATCACTTTGCCCGTCCAATGGGCCGGCGACGCCGCGGTGATTGTGGTCGACAACGTCGGCTTCCCCGGCCTGGGCACGTATTCGGCCCGGGTGATGATCCACGGCCGGCGGTACGCCGGCTACTGGCAGGGCAGCGGCTACGGCGGGCACCTGTTCGGTGTGATTGAGCCAGCCGCGGCGCCGGCGAAGAACGCAGCGCCCGCAGATAAAGCGAACCAGGCCAAAGCCCAGCCGGCGACTGCAGAGCCCCCGGCCTCACCCGCGCCGCCTCCACCCGCGACCCCTCAGCCCTCGGTCCCTAAGCCATCCGCGGCGGACTGAATCGTCGCCGCCGCGAGTGTGGCGGCAGCCGTGGCAGCCGTTTCGGTCCGCAAGACGCGGGGGCCGAGGCACAGCGTGGCCCAGCCAGATTCGACGGCGCGGGCGTGCTCGTCGCTCGTAAAGCCGCCCTCAGGTCCGATGGCGATGACCATACCCGCGGCGCCCGCGAACGCCGCGGCGGCAGGCGGTTCGCCCTCGGCCACGTGGGCGATGAACCTTCCGGCGGCGGTCTGGCGGGCCGCGTACGCCGGCCAGGCGGTGGGCCCCGAGACCTGCATCAGCCGGTTCCGCCGGCACTGCTTGCACGCCTCGATCACCACCCGGCGTAGCCTCTCGATGCCGCCGCCGGCCAGCCGGGCGACGCTCCGCTCGGTCTCGATCAGGTCCAGCCGCGTGGCGCCCAGCTCCGTCAGCTTCTCGACCATCCACCGCTGGCGGTCGCCCTTGGGCAGGGCGGCGGCGATGGTGAGCGGCGTAGGCAGCTCGCGGTCGATCTCATGCCGGGCGAGCACCTCTAGCGCCGCTTCCCGCCGCCCGCAGCGTGTGACGCGGGCGTGGAACTCGGCGCCGCCGCCGTCGAACAGCGTGACGGCGTCGCCCACTTTCAGCCGCATCACGTGCAGCAAGTGGTGGGCCTCGGCGCCGGTGAGCTCCGCGGAGCCGCCGGTGATGGGCGTGTCGCAGAAGAAGCGGTCGCTCATCGGCTTGCCCTGTCAGGTTGCCCGGCTTGGTACGCCTTGCGTCGTAAGCCCTGCACTGCCGCCTGGCGGGGGTATTCGCGGCAAGAAAGGCGATCCGCAGATCACGCCCCGCCAGCCCGCCGGCCGATTATGAAGCAGGGGCCGCCCGCCGGGTAGCGGCCGTGCTAGCACCAAGCACGCCCTCGGAAGCAGCCTTTTGAACAGGTCTTTTGAGCGGGTCTTCTGATTGGGCCCACCCAGCAGCACCGCGCACCCGAAAGCACCGCCTACCCGAAGGCACTGGCCACCATGAACGCACCGCACTGGCTTGAGCACTGGGGGCTGCAGCAGAGCCCGTTCGCCACGACCGCCGGCGTGGGGACGCCGTACCCGAGCGACGCGTTGGAAGAAGCGGCCGCCCGGATCGAATACCTGGTGGCCGAGGGCCGGCGGGTGGGCGCCCTGCTCGGCGAGCCGGGCGAGGGCAAGACGACCGTTCTGCACGCCACCGCCGCGGCCGGCAAACGCAGCGCCCTGCGCGGCGCCGCGGTGGCGATGGTAGACGCGGTGGCCCTGTCCCCACGCGAGCTGCTGTGGCAAGCGGCCAGTCAGCTGGGCGCCGCGCCCGACCCGGGGGACGACACGCCGCGGCTGTGGCGACGCGTCGAAGACCGGCTGTGCCACCTCCGCTGGCAGGGCATGCCGGCCGTCCTGCTGGTCGACGACGCCGACGCGGCGGGGCCCGACGCCGAGCGGACGCTGGTGCGGCTGGCGGGGCTGGAGTCGGCGCCCGACGCCCGCTGGACCATCATCCTGGCGACGCGGCCGGCCCGGCTCGCAAAGCTCGACGACGCCCTGCTGCACCGCATCGACCTGCGTGTCGACCTCTTCCCGTGGACCGAGCAAGACACCGCCGGGTTTGTGCAGCACGCGTTGATCGACGCCGGCTGCCTGTCGCCCATCTTCACCGACGCGGCCCTCGCCAGGCTCCACACGCAGACCGAGGGGCTGCCGCGGCACGTCGTCCGGCTGGCGGACTTCGCGTTGGTGGCCGGCGCCGGGGCGGGGCAATCGCAGATCGGGCCCGAAGCGATCGACGCCGCGTTCGACGAGCTCCGCTGGTCCCCGGCGCCGACGGCCGATCTGGTATGATGCGGGCTGGGCGTGCGAGTGTTTGAGAAGGCCCGCGAATGACGCGCCGGAGAGCATTCTGGCTGCGGCTGTTGGCGTGAAGAACGCCACGCACGCCAGATCCATCCGCGTCGATTCGCGTTCTTCGCGGACAAGAACAGCCGGCTGAACGCTCGCTGCCTGGGTCATCGCCCCCCCTTTCCGGACCGCCGCTATGCAGCAAACCCAACTCCTCGAAGCCCTGCGGGAGCTGCAGGGCGAGCTCGCGCAGCTGGACAAGATCGACCCCCAGACCGCCGCGGCCCTTGAGAAGGTCAACACCGAAGTGGACCGCCTGCTCGACCCGAACGACCCCACCGCGGCCGCCGACGTCGACACTTCTAGCGACGGCCTGCGTGGCTACCTGCTGGAGCTCGAGGCGGAGCACCCGCGGCTGGCGTCGCTGCTGGGGCAGCTCGCCGACGGCTTGGCGAGCATGGGCATCTGACCCTAAGGTTGCCCGATTCGCAGCCAACAGCAGCCAAAGGCCAACAGCCAACAGCTAACAGCTAACAGCCTTTTGCCCCATGCCCGACGCCCTGCAAGTAACCACCACCACCGGCGACCGCGACCTGGCCGAGCGGATCGGCACGGAGCTGGTCGACCGCCGCTTGGCGGCGTGCGCGCAGGTGTCGGGGCCGATCGAGAGCATCTACCGCTGGCGGGGCAAGATCGAGCGGGGCGAGGAGTGGCGGTGCGTCGCCAAGACGACCACAGCCCACTTCGCCGCGATCGAGTCGCTCATCGCCGAGCTGCACCCGTACGACGTGCCGGAGCTGATCGCCACGCCGATCGTCGCCGCCGGGCGGGCGTACCTCGATTGGCTCCGCGGCGAGCTGGGCGAGGCGTAGCCGCCGCCGTGCAGTGGGCCGACGCCTCGCGCTCGGCCGTCAGTTCTGGTTGAGCTGCGTCACGGTGTTGAAGCCCTGGCCCCAGATGATGTCCAGCGGCACCGCGGCGTACAGGCCGCGGGTGAGGAACTGCTCGATGACCTCGTCGAACGCCTGGATGGGCGTCTTGGGCACCAGCACGATGTCCGAGTCGTTCAGCCAGATCTCGTCGGCGGGCACCGGGCGGCGGGCGTACAGGGCGCCACGCAGGTCGACCAGCGTGGCCATCAGCCGCCAGTCCGGCCCGCGCCGGAAGACCACAATCTGCCGCAAGTTGGCGCCCACGTTCCACCCGCCGGCTAGGGCGATCGCCTGCATGGTGGTGGTGGGCCCCTCCAGGATGAACTGCCCGGGCTGGGCGACCTCGCCCAAGACGTAGACAAACCGCTCGGCACGCACCGTCAGGTCGACGCTGACGCTCACGCCGGGGATGGTCGACGCGTACCGCGAGTCGATCTCCATCTTAGCCTCGGCCAGGGTCAGCCCCTGCACGTACACGCTGCCCAGGCCGGGCAGCTGGATCTTGCCGGCGGGCGTCACTACCACCGTGACCTGCAGGCCGCCGGCGATGCCGCCCCGCGCGTCGACCGTCTGCAGCAGGTCCTCCAGCTTGGTGTTGACCAGCAGCGGCGTGACGGTGATGGCCGGCACGTTGTAGAACTCTTCCAGCCGCTTCTCGAGCTCGGCCTGCAGCGCCTCGATGGTCCGCCCCGCCGCGGCCACGCGGCCGATCAGCGGCATCGTGATCGAGCCGTCGGGCTGGACCACCAGCTCGCGGTTGATGCTGTCGTCGCTGGTGTCCGGGTCGCTGGCGCCGCCGGGCGTCGTGGAGACGGCGCCGCCGCCGGCGGTGAGCGACTCGACCAGGATCTGGTCGCCCACCTGCAGTTCGTACGCCCGCGACTGCACCTCGCGGGTCCGCAGGTAAAAGACCGACAGCTGGTCGTCGACCCGCAGCCGGTACTCGGGCACGTGCGGCGTGCGGGCGTGGCCCACGTACTCGCCCTGGGCGTACGACTGCCAGTTGATCTGGCCGCGGGCGTCCCAGCCAACCTCGGCGGCGCCGCAGCCGGCCGCGCTGTCGACGCCCCAGATCGGAAAGGGCGCCGCGGGCCCGAGCGCCTGGCAGAGCCGCAGCTGGCGGGGTCGTCGGGGTATCGAGCGTCCGGGGATCGCCCGGGCGAGCGACCGCGGGGCCGAAGGGGAAAGGGGGAAGGCGGAAGGCGGCAGCAGACCGACGCTTTGCAACTTCGGTTTGTTGCACGCGGCGGCCGCCTTCGGTTCCACCGGGGGGCGGCCCCAGAGTGCCACGCCGATCAGCCCAAAGCAGACCGCGTAGCAGACGCCGCGCGCCACTCGGGCGGTGCGCGAACGAGTTTGCGAACGGGTTGTCATCAGCAGCGGCATGGCGGCGGCGTTTCTTAGCGGATAATCGTCTGGCTGCGGACCGGCGCGGCGGTCCGGTTAGCCGGCGTGTAGGCGGGCGTTTGCGGCATCGTGTTCGCCGCCGGTCGAGCGG
>JBCCQL010000092.1:0-9822 GCA_039024355.1 Planctomycetota bacterium | reverse complement strand
CGCCGCCTGTTTCGGCAACCAGCTCCGGGAAGGCCCCGTGCTCCGGCAGCACCACCGGCGTGCCCGCCGCTAGGGCCTCGATCGCCGGCAGGCCCTTGCTCTCGCGGTAGACGGTGGGCGTCGCGAAGACGGCCAGCGAATGCAGGAACGCCAGCTTCTGCCCGCGGTCGAGCTCCCCGTGGTACGCGAACCGCCCGGCCAGCGGCCCGCGATCCACGCGCCGTTGCAGGGCGTCGAGGTACGGCCGGTCGGCGGCCCCCAGGTACCCGGCGGCGTGGAGGACGAAGTCGTGCTCGCCAGCGATCCGCTCGCAGGCGTCGACCAGCACGTGCAGCCCCTTGTCGTGGCAGACGCGGGCAAGGTAGCCGATCACCGGCCGGCCGCCGCCGCTGCGGTCGCCGTCATAGCCTTCCAGGTCCAGCCCGTGCGGCACGACGTGGACCTTCGCCCGGTCGACCGACAGGTAGTCCGCCATCATGTCGGCGTAGTAGCCGTTCAGGGCGGTGAAGGCCGCCACCTCCGCCGCCCGCTCCCGCAGCAGGCGGCGGGCCTCCGAGTAGTGCGGCTCGGCGAGTTTTTCGAGGAAGATGTCTTCACCGCTCAACGCGCAAACGACCGGCGGGCCGCACCTCTGGTTGATCCGCCGGGCCATGCCCAGCAGCATGCTGTTCGACAGGTGCACGACGTCGGGCTTCGCTTCGTCGATCAGCCAATCGACCAGCTTGTCGACCTCCTTGGCCTGGTGGCCCTCCTCGCCGCGCAGCATCGAGACCGTCATGCCGCCGAGCTTGGCCGGGTCGACGCTGGCGCCACGCTTGCTCACGAGGTTCAGGAAGGCAGGCCCGTTCAGAATTGGATCGACCAGCTTGTCCAGCCAACGCGGCGTGTAGCGGAACAGCGGCACGTGCTGCTGCAGGTAGGCGTTGACGCCGCCGAAGAAGACGCGGCCGTGCGACACGTCCTGCTCGTCGGTGCGGATGGGTGTGTAAGTGGGCACGAGGATCACGTCCTCACCCAAATCCAGCATCGCCCGGGCGAGCGTGTTGTCGTGCAGGCAGCTCCCGCAGTACATGCCCGCGGCCCCGGCGGCGATGTAGGCGATCTTCACGTGACGATGGACCGGATAGCAGGATCGGCCGGATTTACAGGATGTTCGGGAATACCTCCCTGGGACCCGCAGGCCGTTTGCGGCAGCTCGGCTTTACTTCATCGTGGCGAGCTGCAGCGAGGCGTCGTCAAGCTCTGCGTTGTTCTTGCGGCTGCCCGGTGGGCCGAAGCGGCGGGCGATGAGCTTCATTGTGATGCTTTTGGTCTTGGGGTGGATGGGCATCTCCAGAGAGAACTGCCGCCACTTGCCCCGCGAAACAATCCTGCCCGTCGAAGCGCGGGCTAGCACCTCCCCGTACGCATCCTGCAATTCGACGACAATCTCACCCGCGTCGTCGTTGCCGCCCGGCTGGTCGAGGCAGAAGAGCTGCGCACTGGCGGTGACCTGGGTCTTCTGCTGCCCGAAGAGCGATTCAAGCCCGGCCACGTCAATCCGCTGAGCCAGCACCGCTACTTTGCTCTCTTGCGCATAGAAGTGCCTCTCGCCCGTCTTCGTTCTGCCCGGCATGCTCCGCGCGACCCAGTCGCCGACTTCTGCCCTCCAGTAGGCGATACGCCCCTTGGCGTCGGCCTGCTCGCACCCAGGATTGCGGAGCAGTTCGCGGCCCACGCCGGGAACGATGCTCCGGAGCTCTTGCAGCTCTCGCTGAAGACGAGCCCGGGATCTGGAAGTGGGCGAGAGCGTCGGCGCCGCCTTGTTTTTCAGCTGCTTAGCGCGATCGTCGTACCTGCGGGCGGCATTGAAATCCGCGGCAGAGTCCCTCAGCTGCTCGAGGGTCGCAACCGCCGCGGCGCGGAGCTCCTCGGCTGCTTGTGCGAACGACTTCTCGACGGCGTCGGACTTCGCGGCGTACTCCTGCCGGAGGGTTGTCAGCTGGCGCCTGTACTCTGCCTCAGGGTTTTCTTTACGGGCCCCGGGGTTCTCTCCACGGGCGAAGCCGGCTGCCGCCGTGAGTAGCACGAATGCGACGCTGCGAACCATCAGAGCTCCATCGAATTGCTGGTGAGACTGTGCGGGCGGCTAAGCAGATCCGCTCCTGCGGAGAGGGTGCACCACGGAGGCACGGAGGGCACGGAGGCGATTACGCGAGCAGTGGATTCTTGGGGGGAACAATACCGCGAAGGCACCGCCAGTACTCCTCTGCGACGTCCCCGTCTACGTGGACGGGGCCCGCACCGGACCAGTGGCGATCCCCACCATTCCTTTTGGGGCCCGAGATCCAGTACTCTTCGCCGGTAGCCGTGTCGAAATAGTTCCCCGCAATCCCCTGCCCGTTGCAGCTCTGGAATACCTTCCCATCGAAGTAGACCGACTTCCCTGACTTCGAGAAAGTGACACGCCCAATCCGCGCCGGCCCGTTGCCATCACGGCCCGACTTGCATTCGACGTACATGATCCGCGAGTTCGGCTTTGCCATAGTAACCAGCAGGCCGGCTTCTCCGTGGCCTCTGTGGCTCCGTGCTCTCTGTGGCTCCGTGGTTAGTCCCGCTCGGCAAAGAACTTCGCCAGGGTCGCCTCGCTCGGCTTTGGCGTGATGAGCGACACCAGGAACAGGGCGAGTGTCGAGGCGAGGAACATCGCGGCGACGGGCATCACCTCGTAGGTCTCGCCGGCGATCGCGAGTTCGAGGGCGTACGTGCGGTTCTTGCCGTAGCCGCTCTGGGCGAACAGGTAGGCCCACGTGCCCGCGGCGGCCAGCACGCTGGCGTAGGCGCCCGCCTTCGAGAGGCCCCGCCAGTACACGGCGGCGAAGACCAGCGGGAACAGGCTCGAGAAGCCGCTGAAGCACCACACGGCCAGCGCGAAGACGCTGGTGTAGTTGCCCAGCGACAAGAAGTACACCAGCGCCACCACGCCGATCACAAACGCCCGCGTGGCCAGCACCTGGCCGCGGTCCGACAGCGGCTCGCGGCGGTAGTGGTTGACGATGTCCGTGCTGAACATCGTGCCGATCGACAAGAACTGGCTGTCGAGCGACGACATGATGGCCGCCAGGATGCCGGCGGCCAGGAACCCGCCCAGCACGGGCGACGTCAGCTTCTTGACGATGAACGTCAGCACCGCGTTGGCGTTGACGACCTCCGAGTCCGGCAGCTTCGGCAGGGGCGGCAGCGAGAGCGTGTCGAGCGTCGGCCACAGGGTCGCCCACACGCCGACCAGCACGCACGGCACCCAGACGATCATGATGAACACCGGGTGGGCCACCACCGGCAGCTTGAAGCTCCCGGCGCTCTTGGCGGTCATCCAGTGCTGGAACAGGTGCGGGAACATGCCCACGGAGAACGGGATGAGCATGTAGGTCACGAACTTGGTGAACGACATCTCGGAGCGCGTCGCCCGCGCCTCCGGGAGCTCTCCGCCGAGCAGGGCGAGGTTGTCGAAGAACGTGCGTTCGCCCTCGGCGGCCGCGATGGCTTCTTTCGCAAGCCGGTCTTGGTAGACGCGGTCGCCCAGCTCGTTGGCGATTACGACAAACGTCACCACGCCCAGCACCATGAAGACGGTGGTCTGCAGCGCGTTGGCCCAGGCCGTGCCACGCATGCCGCCGAAGAAGACGTACGTCAGCACCACCAGGCAGACCACCAGCGAGCCGATCCACTTGGGCACGCCGAAGCTGGTGCCCGGGCTGCCGGTGCGGAACGGCTCGAAGCCCTCGAACGCGCCGGCGGTCATGCCCTGGATCACGGTGCCGGAGGCCATCACGCCGATCAGCAGGTACGGGATCACCAGGCCCACCAAGATGGGGAACAGCGCCAGGCCGATCTTGTCGCTGGCCAGCCGGTCGCGGAAGAACTGGATCTGCGTCGTGTACCCGTGCCGGCGGGCGAGGGCCCAGACCTTCACGCCGATCAAGAAGAAGCAGAGCGAGTGGATGATGCCGCTGGACGAGGCCAGCATGCCGTACACACCGACGCCCTCCTTGAACGCCTCGCCGCTGGAGCCTACCAGCGCGAACGCCGTCATCGTCGTGCCGAAGAGCGACATCAGCAGCAGGAAGGGGCCGATCGAGTGGCTCGCCACCTGGTAGTCGCTCTTCGAGCCAGAAAAGAACCGGCTGGCGAAGAGGCCTAGGCCGAGCAGCAGCAGCAGGTAGCCGGAGATGATCCAGAGCTCGGTCACGGCGCCGCCTCCTTCTGCGGCGGCGCGGACTCGAGCTCGGCGGGCCAGCAGTGCTTGGTCGCCAAGAACCAGGTGACGCTGGCCGCCACGCTGATGCAGGCGTGGAAGAAGAGGCCGACCGGCATGAAGCCGAAGACCAGCCAGCCGTCCTCGGCCGTGCCGACGTCCCAGAACCAGAAGTCTTGGTGGACGATCACCAACAGGACAACCAACGCCCAGACCAGCTTTTGCATGCCGATTACGCCTGAAGAAGACTCGCGGGCAGCTTCTATTTCTGCCGCAGTCTAGCAGAGGCCCGCACGCGGGGCAGGGCGGGGCCTCCAGCGCTTACCGGCGGCGCCGGCCCGGGCCGTGCTTCGCCCACCAGTCCGGCAGGTTTGGGTTGAGACGCCGCCAGCCGACGCCGTGGTACGAAGGGCGCCGCGTCTCGACGGCGATCACGACAACCATCCCCAGCAAGGCGATCAGCAGCGACACCGTTCCGCTGAGCGCCTGCAGCCAGACCGCCGTCACCATCAGCCCGATAAACAGAGCAGCCCAGCACAGCTCGAGCGGCCGGCTCACGCGGAAGACGTTGCAGAAGAGGAAGAACGCCAGGAACGGGACGGTGAACGCCGCAACGGTTTCAAGCTCCGACAACACGCTGAAAAAACGTGCGTCAAAGCTCATCGACACCGGCGCGATGAGCAGCAGAAACAACCAGGCAACAACGCAGTCGAGCTTGGAGAGCCGGAACCCTGGTGAGAAGACGGACTCGGCGGCTCGCTTGCTGCGGACGAGCTGGCCTTGGCCGTCGCTCTCTGTGCTTTGATAGCTCATCGGCGCCTACGCCAGCACGGGCACGTTTTCGCCGTCGGCCGCGCTGTCCGCCTCGTCTTCCGCGATGCCACGCTGCTTCTCAAGCCACGGGTCGAGGTCGTCAAATAGCGCCGGCACGGCGGGGCTGAACATCCGGCCGATGAGCAGGTCCGTCAGCGCGGGCATGTGATGCGGGTACGCTTTGGCGAAGCTGCCCACGCGGAACTCGCCGCTGTAGAAGGCGTGCACCAGCTTGCGGACCCACTTGGTGCCGGCGGCGAACTCGTCGCTCCAGGCGCCCAGGCGCTCGGCCGACGGGTCGTCGTTTTGCAGCGCGTCGATCACGCAGTGGCTGGCCATGTCGGCGCTCTTCAGAGCGAAGTAGACGCCCGAGGAGTAGACCGGGTCGATAAAGCCCCACGCGTCGCCGGCCAGCACCCAGCCGTCGCCGGCGGGCTGGCTGGTGGTGTAGGAGAACTCTTTGGCGATCGCCAGGTCGTCCATCGGCTCGGCGCCGGCGAGGCGGTTGCGGACGCCCGGGCACTTCTGCAGCTCCTCCTCGATGACCTCGGCGGGCGTGCCGCGGCCCTTGAGCAGGTAGTCCGCGTCGCCCACGCAGCCGATGCTGACCACGCCGCCGGACTGCGGGATGTACCAGAACCACGCCTGCTTGTCGGACGTGTGCAGGATGATCGTCTTGACGCCGCCGCCCGACTCGTCGCGCTCGCCGCCGCGGTAGTGGCGCCAGATGGCGGCCTTCTTCAGGTCGGGGTTCACCCGCTTCAGCCGCAGCTTGCTGGCGAGCATAGACTGCTGGCCGCTGGCGTCCACAATCACCCGGCTGCGTACCGTGTGCTCGCTGCCGTCGGCGGTGCGGAGACGCACGCCGGTAGCCCGTGACGCCATCGACGGCGGGCCGTCGAAGAGCACCTCCAGGACGCGGGTCTGATCGACGCAGTGGGCGCCCTTCTCGGCGGCGTTGTCGAACAGCATCTTGTCGAACTCGGCCCGCTCGACGTGCCAGGTCTCGGAGCTGGGCCGGTCGTCGTGCGAGCGGAAGAAGAACGGCGCCGACTCCTTGCCCGTGTGCGTGACGAACTGCACGCCCACCTTCTTCGAGAACCGGCTGGCGGCGAGCTTTTCGACAATGCCCAGCCGTTCGAACACCCAGTAGCTCTCGGGCATGAGCGACTCACCGACGTGCTCCCTCGGCAGCTCGGCCCGATCGACCAAGAGGGTCGAGAACCCGGCGTCGGCCACCAACGCGGCGGCGGCGCCACCGGCGGGGCCGGCCCCGATGACGATGCAGTCGTAGGCTTCGTGGATGTTTGTCATCGATCGGCGCCAACGGATGGGGGTTGGCTGCTAGGAGACACAAAAAACACAAAGAGGAAACGACGGACAGGCAGGGTGGCCAATACCGGTGTTTTCGCCCATTGTTTTCGGCGTGCCCTGGATCGCGGCGGGACTGGTTAAACGCGAACGATCTCGAGCAGCTGGACTGTGGGGCGTTGCTCGACCAAAATCTGTGCGGAGCGGCCATAAAGCGGCTCATCGGCGGCGCCGCCGTTATCGCCGCTGCCGAGGTGCTGGCGTAGCCGCTTACTCGGTTCGATCCGCCAAAACGACAGCGGCTCGACATCCCGCAGCAGGCCGTGCCGGATCAACACACGCCCGAGCGGCGTTTGCTGTGCGGTAACCTCCTGCTGCACGGCCGCCGGCAGCCCAGACAACCACAACCGCATCAGGCCGTATTGTACGACCGCCCCGTCCGACTGACGAGTTAGTACGATCTCGCGGGCGTAGGACGAAGCGTCGGCGGCGCCACTCGCCGGGGCGGTCCGCAGCACGTGGACGTCGACCAGCGTGCCGTGAAACGCTTCGAGCGTCACGGTCATGTGCCCGGTGTGGGCCAGGAGGTTGCGGTACTCCGTAGGCATCGCGCTGGGAGTAACCGCAGAGAAGACGCCGATCTCGGACTCGGCGATGCCGAGCGAAGCCGCCAGCCGGGCGACGCTGCCGAAGAACAGCTCGCCGGTCTCGGCCGGGTCGCCGTGCAGATTGGGCGGCGGCGAGGCGGGCGCCCCCGGCGGCTCAACGGGCCTGCTGTCCATGGCTCTCCCGGAACGAATCGTCGGGGGCTGTCGAGGCCGATCCCTTCGGACGGCGTGGCCGGGCTGCCGCGGTTCGCCCCGTGCGTCAGGCGTTGGCTTTGGCGTCGAGCGCACGCGCGTCGAGCCCGCCGGCGTTGAGGGCGTTTGCGTTGACTCCCTTCGCGTCCAGGCGGGCCATCTCTACCAGCTGCGGCGTCTGTTCCTCACCACGCTCGAGCACCGAATCGATCAGGTAGTACGCGAGCCGGCGGAGGTCGTCGACGGGCAGTTCGTCGGCGATCTGCTCGGCACGCTCTTGGTGCTTGTCGACTAGGCGGTCGGCCGTCTCGAACACGCCGGCCTTCTTGTACAGCCGGCGTACCCGCTCGAGCGTGTCGGCCGGTGGTGTGGCGCCCTTGCGGGTTTGAACCAGGGCGAGCAGTTCTTGGGTGTCTGCCTCGTCGAGCGCGGCGAAGGCCAGGGCGAGCAGCACCGTCGGCCGGCCGCTCAGCACGTCGCCGCCGGCCACCAGCTTGTTGTCGGCGTCGCCACGCCAGTCTTTCAGGTCGTTGAGGATCTGGAACGCGACGCCCAGGTGCTTCGAAAACTGGTGGATCGGCTCGGCCAGCTCGGCCGCGTCGCCCGCCAGGCGGACGCCGCCGTACAGGGCGGCCTGGAACGCCGGCGAGGTCTTCAGGGCGTAGATCTTCAGGGCGTCGAGCGTGGTGAGGCGCTTGTCTTCGCGGTCCCGCCACAGCAGCTCGGCGCCTTGGCCCTCGCACAGGCGGGTGTGGGCCTCGGAGAGCTGGTGCAGGATGTCGGCCACCGCCTCGGGGCTGATGGCGGCCGCGTCGCGGGCCACCATCTGGTAGCCGAGGCCGATGAGGTAGTCGCCCACGTTGATGGCCGTGCCGACGCCGTGCTGGCGGTGCAGCGTGGGCTCGCCGTAGCGGAAGTCGTCGTCGTCCTGGATGTCGTCGTGGATGAGCGACGCCTTGTGGAACGCCTCGATCGACAGGGCGACCCGGCGGACGCTGTCGCCCAGCTTCTCCGCGGCGGCGGCGCCGTCGGTCTTGGTGGCGTCGCCGCCACGCATGGCGTCGTAGGCGGCCAGCGTGATGAACGGGCGCGAGTACTTGCCGCCCCGCGAGAGGAAGTCGTACGCCAGCTGCTCGGTCACGACGATCGGATCGAGCCCCGTCGGCGGGTCGGCCGCCGCGGGCTCCGCCGCCGCCTGTTCGGGCTTTTGGTCGGGTTGCTGGTCGGGTTGCTGTTCGGGTTGAATGCCGGCGGGCCTACGCCGGCGGGGAAGCACCCGCTCCAAGACTTCCGGCTCGAACAGGTTCTTCGACGCCCGCAGCAGGTGCAGGTAAGTACGCGTGGACTCGGTCGGCGTGTCTTGCCGGAGCTGGATGAACTCGCTGACCCACTCCTCGTCGACCGACGTGTTGCGGCAGTCGCTCGAGAGCAGCGGCACCGCCATGCACGGGATGCCCGCCAGCAGCACCTTGTCGATCGCCTTCTCCAGCACGTTCAGGCAGGCCACGCCGACGATGGCGTCGATGTAGCCGCTGACGATGATCTTCATGACGATCGGCGAGCCCTCGGCCACCAGCACCTTGTAGCCCATGTCTTCGGCCACGGTGCGGTAGTCGGCGATGCTGCACGCGCCGCAGCGGCGGCAGTCGAGGCCGAACTCGTCGTAGTCGGCCGGGCACCCCTCGGCGTGCTTCAGGCAGTGCGGCAGCAGCAGCAGCCGACGCTCGGGCGGCACCGCCGCCACCTGATCCCGCCAGAATTCGCTTGCCAGCACCACCATGATCCAGCCCAGGTAGCTCTCGGGCTCGCCCGCTTCTTTGAGCAGCTTGCGGGCGACTTGCTCCATCGCCTGCTTGTCGAGCGGGTTGGACTTGTCGAGCTTCGCTGCGGTGGCTTCGCACCGCTTGCGGAGCGCCTCCCGCTGGGCCCGGGTGGCGGGCACGTCTTTCAGGTGGCTGGTGGAGCGGCGGCGCCGGCGGGGCTTTTCGCGCGTTCCGGGCGTCGAGTCGGCGCTGCCGTCGCGGGCCTCAGCGTCGGTCGGCCGGGCGCCGGCGGTGTTCCCGTTCGTGCTGCCGTTTCCGTTGGCGCCGTTTCCGTTGGCGCTGCTGTGATGGCTCGGGTCCACACGCGGCGGGCTGGTGGCGCTGGGAACGATACCATCACCACGCTCGCCCGCTGTGTGAGGTTGGTCCGCTGGCCCAGTGCTTGTTGCAGATGAGGCAGCAGTGGGCAGGCTAGACACGCGGTGAACCCGATCTAGTGGAGCAAGTTGCTAGTGGAGCAAGTTGAAAGGCCCTGGGCGTCGGTCGGCGGCTCACCGTGGCGGTCGGGCGCCGTATCGTTCGCTGCTGGATGGTTCCCCAGCCGGGCGTGCCCCTGCGGGATGTGTCGCCGTGGAGCTGGCCGCCGTAGCGTGAGCCGCTTCGATCCGTCGATGCTCACCCCACACGCTGACTCGCGACGATGTCTCGGGCTGCGTCGTGCCGGACCGTGGCGTGTGGTTTTGTGTCTCGAACGTCCGGTCGCCCGGTGTCGATGGAGGTGCCGGTGTCGATGTAGGTGCCGGTGTCGCTGGAGGTGGCGGGGCGCCCGGGCGGCGTGCTGCCTGACGTTCGAAGGCGTTGCCTAAAACAGCGACGGCGAACGAGTTCGGGTAAATAATTT
>JBCCQL010000091.1:0-9853 GCA_039024355.1 Planctomycetota bacterium | reverse complement strand
TCGGCGATGCAGGCCGACAAAGCCACGCCTGCGGCCGCAAGTCGAGCGCCCACACCAACGACGAATCCGCTCTAGAGCTAACGGACACAGCCGAGAGTCAGGGCAGGCGATCGGCGTTTCACGGCCGATTTCGCAGACATCGCCGCAAACGCCCGAGGTTTTGTTCGCACGCCTTTAGGCGGCCGGGCCACCCAGCCCAACAAACCGGCAAAGGCGTTCGAAACAGGGCGTGGCTTGAAGTACGCTGAGAGTGGGGTGAGTTAGGCGCCGGCCGCTCTGCCTCCGCCGGCGCCCGTGCCACAAACCCCCCGTGCCGCAAACCCTGCGAGAAGTCCGATGCCCTGCCGCCCGTTTGTTCCCGCGTTTGCCGCGTTCGCCTGCCTGCTCGGCGTATCGTCGGCCGCTGCCCATGAGGGGCACTCGGTTGTTGTTGACGTGCAAGGCCCGGTCTTGGCGCCGGCGGCGGCGGTCATGACGCCGCAACACGCGGCCCACCACGCCCCGCCCATCGCGGCGCCGCAAGCCGCTCTGTGCCACCCGATCCGTGTGCTGCGCGAGGTCGCCACGCTGTCGGCCAAGCGGGCCTACCGCTGCCACGGCGCCCCGGTGCATCAGACGCTGTGCGTCGACAACCCGGCCGACTGCTGCCACAAGCTCTACGCCGTAGCGGTGTGCGTGCCCGCGTGCTGCGTCGACACGCCCGTGTGCGTGAGCTCCGACGTCGGCCTGCTGGGCCGCGGGCACGTGGTGTACCGCTGGAAGTGCGGGTTCGAAGCGGTCATCACGTTCCGCGTCCACGGCGGCGTGCTGATCACGTACCGGTAGCCCTCGACCGCGACCGCGACGGGGCGACCAGCCTCAGTCCGCTGGCCGCTCGCCCCGCGCGAGCGACCGGTCCTCCTCGGCCGGCCGTGGCGCCGGGGCCGCGGCGGGCGTCTTGCTGAGCATCGAGTCCAGCATCGTGCCGATCAGGGCGGTCGTCTCGGCGCCGGCGCCGTCTTGCTTGCCGCCCTCGCCGCCTACCACCATCACGCGTGGCGTGATGCTGATGCCGCTCTCGCCCACCACCTTCAGCACCTCGACCAGGGCCGCGTTGCCCTTGCCGATCTGCTGGGCGATCAGTTCGTAGGCGTTGGCCTGCGCCTCGGCCTTGATCCGCACCGCCTCGGCGTCGGCCTCGGCCTCGATCACGCGCCGCAGCTTCTCCTGCTCAGAGATCTGCACGCCGTACTTGGCGATCGCCAGCTTCTTCTCTTCCTCGGCCTCCTGCTCGGTACGCGTCAGCTCCTTCTTCTGCTCCGCGGCGCGCTGCTGCTCCTTGAAGGTCTCCTGCTCCTGCAGGGCGATCTCGCGGTCGGTCTGCGTCTTGAGCAGCGGGCCCAGCGTGTCTTCGTCGCCCACGTCGCCGATGCGGACAGCGGTGACCGTCACGCCGATCTTGGCCATCTCGTTGATGAGCATGTTGAGCGACTGGCTCTCCTGCTGCGACCGCTGCTGCACGTAGTCGAGCGCCTTCACGCCCTCGGCGTTGTTGCGGAAGATGGCCCGCACGGCGCTGTTCATGATCTTGCGGAGGCCCTCCTGGTCGTCGCCGACGGTGGCCACCAGCAGCGGGGCGTTGTCGGGCTCGATCTCGTACTCCACCCGCACGTCGACCGGGAACGTGTAGCCGTCCAGCGTGCGGACGACGATCTCGCTCTCTTCGTGCTCCCCGCTCTTGGCGACCGTGGCGTCGGTGTAGCGGACCACCTGCTTGCGGGTGGAGATCACGGTGACCTCCAGCGCCCGCGGGTTCAGGTAGTACTTCTCGGGGTACAGCGGCGTACGCCAGATGCCACGCTCGCCGCGGGCCACCAGGCTGGCGAGCCGCCGCGGCGGCTTCGCTGCGTCCTTAACCGCCTGGTCGTCGACCGCCTCAGCCAGTTCCGCGCCCGCGGCCCCGTCCGGCCGCTGGCCGACGTTGGACTTCACGACGCCGACGGTCGCCTTGTCGATCGTCGTGACGTCGACCAGCGTGACCTCGAACAGCTTGGTGTTGATCCGGTACGAGCCGGGCTGCAGCACGCTGGTCTGCGGGCCCTTGTAGCCCTCGCCCTCGGTCAAGAAATACGTCGCGTTGAGCATATCGCCGAACTCTGCCTCGTCCCACTCCGGCGCGTAGGTAGTCTTGGCCGGCAGCGGGCGGCCGTCGCGGGCGCTCAGCAGCCCGACCTTGCCGGACTGCACTTCGACGAGGCGGACGAACTCGATGTCGTACACGCCGGGCCAGTAGCCGGGGTGCCAGCCGGGGCCCAGGATCTAGGCCTGCGGGCCCTTCTCGCCGGCCGTGGCGATGATCTGCCCCGCCGGGAGCGAGCGGAAGGCGATGTCTTTGCTGACCAGGCCGATCCGGTCCTCCGCCACGTAGCGGAACGACGCCAGGCCGAACCCCGCCACGACGGCGAGCCCCGCGCACACCAACGCGGTGATGCGGAGCTCTGTGCGGCTCGCCTTGATCGCGGCGGCGACGAACAGCGTGGCGAGGACGACGCCAGAGAACAGGAATACAGCGGACATGGGCTTCTCCACGAATCGGTGCTGGCCGCGCGGGAGAATCTCGCCGGGCGGAGGTGGCAGTAGGTTTTTGGGCGTTCGGCACGTCGGGCGTGCTGATGTGTGCCTCTTGGTTGTAGGCGCCTGGACGCGGCTTGGGGTGCCCGCCCGCGTTTCTACACAGCGTGGGAGCGTGACCGGAGAGCAAGCGTACTTCGCGGGCACGCCCGCGGCACGCCGCGGTGCGGCGCCGGGGATCATTTCGCCGCTGCCGGCGTGATCTTGGCCCGCTGCGTTGACACCTGCCGAGAACGGGCGATACGTTGTTTCGATTAAACGAGTTACGTCGGTTCGGCGGCCACGCCCCGGCGGGCTGCCCCGCGGCTCGCCTGCCAGCGCCGGATTAGCCGCGACCGCGGCCGGGGCAAACGCCGAATCTCCCTGAAGCGCCGCCATCCTGGGGCGGGCGCCACCGCTGTCGCCCGGGCGAGGTCCGCGGCTCGTCGATGCCGCCGCCCCAGCGCCGCCGCCCCAGGGCCGCCGCCCCAGCCCGCTCTGACACGCCGCCCGGCGGATAACGGACCGCTCGCCATGCATATCGAGGTCTACGACACCACGCTCCGCGACGGCGCCCAAGGCGAGGGCGTGAACTTTTCGCTGGAGGACAAGGTCCTTATCGCCCGGCGGCTGGACGAGCTGGGCTTCGACTACATCGAGGGTGGCTACCCGCTGTCCAACCCGAAGGACGCCGAGTTCTTCCAGCGGATCGCTGAGCAGCCGCTCCGCACCAGCAAGGTCTGTGCGTTCGGCATGACGCGGCGCAAGGGCGTCGCCGCGGCCGACGACCCCGGCATGCAGGCGCTGATGGCAAGCCAGGCGCCGGTGATCACCATCGTCGGCAAAACCAGCGACTTCCTCGTGGCCGAAGTGTTGCGGGTCTCTGAGCAAGAGAACCTGGACATGATCGCCGAGACCATTGCCTATTTTGTCGCGAACGGCCGGCTGGTGATCTACGACGCCGAGCACTTCTTCGACGGCTGGAAGGCGAACGCCGGGTACGCCGCCAAGACGATCGAGGCCGCCGCCCAGGCCGGCGCCATGCGGGTGGTGATGTGCGATACCAACGGCGGGTCGATGCCCGAGGAGATCGCTCAGATCACCGGCCAAGCGATTGAGGCCATCGACACACCGCTGGGCATCCACACGCACAACGACTGCGAGCTGGCCTGCGCCAACACGCTGGCCGCCATCGACGCCGGCGCCACGCACGCGCAAGGCACCATCAACGGCCTGGGCGAGCGGTGCGGCAACGCCGACCTGGTGTCGGTGGTCGCGAACCTCGCGCTCAAAAAACGGGCGCCCGGCGGCGGCGGTTATCAGGTGCTGGGCGGGGGCGATCAGCAGCGGCACGCCGTCGAGCACCTCACGGAGCTGTCGCGCTACGTCTACGAGATCGCCAACATGAGCTACCGGACGAACCAGGCGTTCGTCGGGCCCAGCGCGTTCGCCCACAAAGGGGGGATGCACGTCCACGCCATCAACCGGGTCGCGTCCAGCTACGAGCACCTGCCGCCCGAGAGCGTGGGCAACGAACGCCGGGTGCTGGTCAGCGAACTCTCCGGGCGGTCGAACATCGTGGCCATGGCCACCCGGCACAACATCGCCGAAGACAAGCGGCTGATGGACGCCATCCTGCGTGAGGTGGTCGACCGCGAGAACGGCGGCTACCAGTACGAGGCGGCCGAGGCGTCGTTCGCCCTGCTCGTCCGCCGGCTGGCGGGGACCTACGCCCCCCACTTCGAGCTCATCAAGTTCCACGCGGGCGTGGAGAACGTCTCCGGCCGGCCGATCACCGAGGCGACCGTCAAGCTCACCGTCGGCGGCGACACCCGGCACGAGGTGGCCGAGGGGGACGGCCCGGTCAACGCCCTGGACGCCGCGCTCCGCAAGGCGCTCGCCGGGCGGTTCCCTTCGCTCAACCAGATGCACCTGGTGGACTACAAGGTCCGCGTCATCAACAGCGAGGCGGCCACCGCCGCGAAGGTCCGCGTGGTCATCGAGTCCCGCGACGCCGACGGCGAGGTGTGGGGCACCGTCGGCGTCGACGAGAACATCATCCAGGCCAGCTGGCAGGCGCTGGTCGACAGCTTCGAGTACAAGCTGTGCAAGGACGAGGGGCAGGCGAGGGACTAGGGGCGGGGGGCTTGGGGCGGGGGGCGAGGGGCGCGGCACGGCCAGCGACCGGAGGCCCCTTCAACTGCCATTGCCCGAGTGCAGGCATCGGCTACGCTAAGTGCATGCAATATACGATCCGCGGCATCAGCGACGAGCTCGACCGAGTCATTCGGGAGTACGCAAAACGGGAGGGCGTCAGCCTCAACGAGGCGGTTGTCCGCGCGCTACGCTCCGGTCTTGGGGTCGAGACGCACCCGTCCCAGAAGCGCGACTTCGCGGCGGTGTTTAAGGGCGAGCCGCTTGAGCCAGAGGTGGAAAAGGCCCTGGAAGAGCAGCGTCAAATCGACTGGGAGATGTGGCCCGGCTTGAAGCTGGGAGAGCAGCCTCGTGACGAGAGCGCATGATGCGTCTCTTGCTGGATACCAATCGCTACAGCCAATTAGTGGCGAACGACGCCGCCGTGACGCAGCGTCTCAACTCGGCTACCGCTGTGTACTTTTCGGTGATAACGCTGGGCGAACTGCACCAGGGCTTCCAGATGGGCACAAAGCGTCGCCGGAACGAGCAGAGGCTGCGTGAAGCGTTGACGCTCCAAGGCGTGCAGGTTTTGTTTCTCGACGCAGAGACCGCCGAGTATTTCGGCCGCACGGCCGCAGCGCTCCGAAGAGCTGGCACTCCGATCCCCACCAACGACGTGTGGATTGCGGCCCAAGCCCTGCAGCACAACCTCGCGCTCGACACCCGCGATACGCACTTCGATCGGGTCCGTGGACTCAAACGCATCAAGCCGTGACAACCACTCCGCGGGCTCTGCGACCCCCGCGGTTAATCCACGCCAACACCCATGACCGACTTCGCCAGCCTGCCCGCCCAGTACGACCACGCCGCCGCGCAGGCCAAGTGGTACCCGTTTTGGGAATCCAAGGGCTACTTCCACGCCGACCCGGCGGCTGTCGGGGACCACGAGGGGGGCAAGCCGGCTTTCTCGGTGGTGATCCCGCCGCCCAACGTGACCGGCGCCCTGCACCTGGGGCACGCGCTGAACAACACGCTGCAGGACATCCTCTGCCGCTGGAAGCGGATGCAGGGCTACGAGGTGCTGTGGATGCCCGGCACGGACCACGCCGGCATCGCCACGCAGGCCCGGGTTGAGAAGCGCATCCTCGAGACCGAGGGCAAGAGCCGGCACGACCTGGGCCGCGAGGGCCTGGTCGACCGCATCTGGCGGTGGAAGGACCAGTACGAGGCCCGCATCCTCGGCCAGCTCAAGCAGCTGGGCTGCAGCTGCGATTGGGAGCGGACGCGGTTCACGCTCGACGACCAGTGCGCCCGCGCCGTGCGCGAGGTCTTCTTCCAGCTCTTCGCCGACGGCAGGGTCTACCGCGGCAAGCGGCTGGTGAACTGGGACACGTACCTGCAGACCGCCGTCAGCGACGACGAGGTTTTTCACGAGGAGAAGAAGGGCCACTTCTGGCACTTCCACTACCCGGTCGTCGACCCCAAAGACGGTGAACCCAAAACCGTAGAGATCGCCACCACGCGGCCCGAGACGATGCTGGGCGACACGGCCGTGGCCGTCCACCCGGACCCCGCGGGGCAGCTCGCCAAGGTCGAGGCAGAGCTTCAAGCCAAGCTCGCCGCGGCGAAGCCGAACGAGCGTGAGCCGATCGAGCAGCAGCTTAAGGCCTTGGCCGAGCGTCGCCAAAAGATGCTGCCCCGGCTTGAGCAGCTGCGCGACATGGCCGCCCGCGGCGTGAAGCTGAAGCTTCCCTTATGCGATCGCGAGATCCCGCTGATCGCCGACGTGTGGGCCAAGCCCGAACTCGGCTCCGGGTGTGTGAAGATCACGCCCGCGCACGACGCCAACGACTACGAGGTCTGGCAGCGCAGTGTTGCCGGAGACGGGGACCACATCGGCGCCATCAACATCATGAACCCGGACGGCACGTTGGCCGACACGGTGCCGGAGGCCTTCCGCGGCCTGACGATGAAGCAGGCCCGCACGGCGGTGCTAGAAGCCCTCGCCGCGGCGGGCGCCCACGACCCGGAGCGGGACGTCGAAGACCGCCTGATCGACCTCGCCCACAGCGACCGCAGCAAGACACCCATCGAGCCGTACCTGGCCGACCAGTGGTTCGTGAAGATGGACGAGCTAGCCCAGTCTGCCATGGACGCCGTGACCGCCGGCAAGGTGAAGATCACGCCGGAACGCTACACCAAAACGTATCTCGACTGGCTAAGCGAGAAGCGCGACTGGCCGGTGGGTCGGCAGTTGTGGTGGGGGCATCGGATACCTGTCTGGGCCATCCGCTACGGCCACGTGAAGTCAACTGAATCGGACGAGCCTATTTGGAGTGACCACGAAGTCCGCTCGTCGGCCTTCCAGTGGTTCGACGACTTTGGAATCCGAGATCAGGTTGCGCTTACTGAATCCCCGAACGTAACTCTGGCGTGCACTCTTTCCAGCAAATCAGACCACGCTTTTCTTGATATCGAGCGCCTGTTAAAGAACTTCGACAAAGACGCAGATGCAGAGTACGCAGCGAAGTCTGCGAGCGGTATGCATCTGTTACAGTCTTGCGAGATCGATCGGGACGAAGAGGTCCTCGACACCTGGTTCAGCTCTGCCCTCTGGCCGTTCTCCACGTTGGGCTGGCCGGAACGAACGCCCGAGCTGGCCAAGTTCTACCCCACCAGCGTGCTGATCACGTCGCGGGACATCATCACGCTGTGGGTCGCGCGGATGGTGTTGATGGGCGAGCGGTTTATGGGCGAGGCGCCGTTTAAGGACGTCTACATCCACCCCAAGATCCTCGACGGCGACGGCGAGACGATGTCCAAGAGCAAGGGCAACGGCGTCGACCCGCTGGACGTCATCGACCGGTTTGGCGCCGACGCGCTGCGGTTCGGCCTCGCGTACCTGACGACCGAGACGCAGGACGTCCGCATGCCGGTGGAGTTTGTCTGCCCGCACTGCGACGCGACCATCAAGCAGACCAAGAAGAACCGCGTGCTGCCGGTGGTGCCGTGCGCGGCGTGCAGCAAGCCGTTCAGCACGCAGTGGGCCGAGACCGACGAAGAGAAGTCGCACGCCCGCGGCGCCGTGACCAGCGAGCGGTTCGAGCTGGGCCGCAACTTCTGCAACAAGCTGTGGAACGCCAGCCGGTTTGCCCTCGCGAACCTCGACGGCTTCTCGCCCGCCCCGGCCGGCGAAATCAACGCCTCGCTCCGGACCGAGGACCGCTGGCTGCTGTCCCGCCTGGCGACGGTCACGCAGCAGGTGACCGCCGCGCTCGAAACCTACCGCTACGCCGACGCCGCGCGGGCGTTGTACGACTTCGCGTGGAACGAGTTCTGCAGCTTCTACATCGAAATGGCGAAGCCGCGGATCGAAAGCGGGGGCCAGGATAAGAGCGTTGCCCAGGCGGTGCTGGCCCACGCGCTCGACACGCTGCTGCGGCTGCTGCACCCGATGACGCCCTTCCTGACCGAAGAGGTCTGGCAGCTGCTCGGCGAGGTGGCGCCCGAGCGTGGGCTTGGCGGCCAGCCCGGCCGCGCCGCCGAATCGGTTTGCGTCGCGGCGTGGCCCGTGGCCGTCGACGCCGACATTGACCCGGCGATCGAGTCGCAGTTCGCCGTCTTCCAGGCGGTGCTCGGCGCGGTGCGGGAGGTGCGGCAGTCGCAGGGCATCGCCTGGACCGAGACCCTGCCGTTCGCCGTGGCCTGCGACGCACCAACCGCCGCGCTGCTGGCGCCCATGCAGCCGTACTTCGCCCAGATGGCCAAGGCGACCGCCACGGCGATCGGCCCCCAGGCCACGGCTGCCGACGTGGCGGCCAGCAAGGCGCTGGGCAGCGTCGGCGGCGGGCCGGTGGAGGTACACGTCGACATCGGCCGCTTTATCGACGTCGAGGCCGAGACCCGCCGGCTTACCAAGGTCATCGAGCAGAAGACGAAGTTCGCCAAGGGCGTTGGCGCCAAGCTGGCGAACGACAAGTTCGTGGCCAACGCGCCGGCGGCGGTGGTCGAGCAGGAGCGGGCGAAGCTGGCCGAGGCAGAACAAGCGATCGCCGCCGCCGAGGCGTCGCTCGCCAAACTCACGCAGCAGGGGGCGACCGGATGACGAAACGCCGCACGGGCTTGGTTTGCTTCTTCGCCGCCGCCTCTGCAGCGGCCGTCGCGTGGGCCGTCGAGTTGCCGGGCGGGCCGCCCGGTGACGCCGTCGCCGACGCCGAGCAGCAGGCCGCTTCGGAGATCCGGGCGGTGCTCGACCGGCAGCTCGCCCGCTGGAACGCCGGCGACCTGGACGGCTTCCTAGAAGACTACTGGCGGTCGCCACGCCTCACCTTCAGCTCCGGCGGGCAGACGCGGCGTGGCTACCAACAGACCCGCGAGCGTTACCTGGCCGCCTACCCCGACGCCGCGGCGATGGGCGAGACCGAGTTCAGCGAGCTCGAGGTCACCGTGCTGGGCGACACCGCCGCGATGGTGCTCGGCCGGTGGGCGCTCAAACGGCCCAAAGACGACGGGCGGGGCGAAGAAGCCATCGGCGGCAACTTCACGCTTGTCTTCCGCAAGATCGGCGGGCGGTGGCTGATCATCCACGACCACACGTCGAGGTCGCCCCCGCCCGCCCAATAAGCGGCGTAGCGGGCTCCGCTAGTCCCGCAGCACCAGCACCGGGCAGTGCGCGGAGCGGACCACCCGCTCCGCCACCGAGCCCACAAACAGCCGCCGCAGGCCGGTCCGCCCGTGCGACGGCATCAGGATCATGTCGAAGTGGTGCTGCTCGGAGAAGGCGGCGATCTCTTCGGCCGGGTAGCCGAAGACAACCTGGAAGTCGACCTCCTGCCGCCACCGCTGGTCGCCCTGCTCGCGAAACGCCGCTTCCAGCCGCGCGCGGCGTGTCTTGTCGGAGACCGCTTCCCAGACAATCGCCGGGTCGGCGACCGAGTACGCCTCGAGCGGCGGGGCGACGTGCAGCACGGTGATGTCGCCCGGGAACTCAACCATCTCCAGGGCCTGCTGGATGGCCTCTTCGGACTGCGGGGAGCACTCCGTCGGCACGAGCACCCGCTTGCTGGGGATCCGGATCATGGCGCCGCTCCTTTCGCAGCGTGGGGATGAGGTGGGGCCGCCCCCACCT
>JBCCQL010000090.1:0-9950 GCA_039024355.1 Planctomycetota bacterium | reverse complement strand
GATTTCTCAGAACCCCGCCCGCCGGCAAAACGTAGGGTTCTACGAGGGCCCGCCCTGCGCCGGGTTTGCTCGGCGAAGTTGCCAGGCGACGTTGCTCGGCGGTGCTGCCAGGCCGTGCTGCCGGGCGTCGCGGCTAGACGGGCTAGGCCCAGCGGCCTCTCTCTGCACAGCCAGGAGTTTCACCGATGCGGATTTCGCTGCACCTGCCAGACTCGAGCTCCGAAATCGTCGATACCGCCCGCGAACAAGTCGAGGCGACGCTCGCCCGCTACCGCGAAGCGATCCGGGATGTTGTGGTCCGCGTGCGGGACCAGAACGGGCCCCGCGGCGGGGTCGATCAGCGGTGCGTCGTGCGGGTCGCCCTGCTGGGGGCGCCCGACGTCGTGGTACGCGAGCAGCGGGCCGAGCCGCTGGTCGCGTTGTCGTCGGCCCTGAAGCGGGCCCGGCGGAATATCGGCGAGCGGATCAACGCCCGCGGCCGCCGCCACACCAGCCGCGGCCAGCGGGCCGCACGCCAGCAGCGCTCGCCGGACCACTTCCGCGACTAGCGGGCATGCTCCGCGAGTCGGCCACGCGTGCTACGCGGTTGCACGCTATCGCCGTGCATCGCTCGGGCGCTCCGAGGTTCGCTGCCCGCGAATGACGCGAATCAGCGCGAATCCTTGCGGTACCGATCCGCCCGACAACATCCGCTGTAAATCTGAGCTGGTCAGAACGGTTAGCATTGCATCATTCGCATGTATTCGCGTCATCCGCGGGCGTTTCCTGTTGCCCCGGCAGGGCCGGCCTACGCCTCGGGCAGGTTCTCAAGGTCGGCCAAGTCTTTGTACCTGCCGCTGGCCAGCTTGTTTGCTCGCAGGTCCGCCAGGGACAGGACGCTTACCTCGACGTCACCGAGCATCGCCGACAGGCGGCCGCGGTAGGCTTCGTCGAACTCAAGTCCAGAAACGCTCGTCAAGATATCGATCCGCACCGGCTGGACGCCGATTTGCAGAATCGTGTCGGGGTGAGAGAGTTTCCCAGCCGGGATCGATTCGCGGCGGAAGCCAAACGCTTCAAGCGCCGTGGCGACACGCTCCGCGTTCCCCTTGGTTGGGTTGATCCAGGCGTCGATGTCGCCCGTCGCCCTCGTGTAGCCGTGGATGCCTACCGAAAGCCACCGACCAGCAGATATTCAACCGCGCGAGAGTTCAACAACGCGAAGAACTCTCTGAAGTCTTGCGGAGGCTCGTTCGGCGCCATAATTCAACCGGCGTAAGTACTGCATTGCCTCCAGCCGCTCTTCCGGCGTCTTCGACCACCAATACTCACGGTCTGCCGACTCGTCGCCCAGCTCGGCCAACCGGATTTTTGTCCTGTCCAGTCTCTCCATGCTGGCATTATACCCGCGCACCGGCGGCGCCGCGCCTCGTCAGCCGCCCTGCCGCGGGCCCTTCCACAGCTTGCGGTCGATGTTCGGGAAGTACTGCGTCCAGTTGCTCTCGACGTTCGGGCAGTCGTTGATCAGCTGCGTGAAGCTGGCCAGCTTGGCGTCGAGGTTGTCCAGGTGGTGCAGGGCGACCGCCTCGAGCGTCATCGGCAGCTTGCTGCTGCCGTAGGCGTACTCGCCGTGGTGGCTGATGATCATGTGCTTGATTTCCATCAGCAGCGCGGGGTCCAGCGGCTCGCCGGTGAGGCGCTCGGCCTCCTTGGCCTTGGCGTCGAGCTCGGTGATGGCCATGGTCATGTGGCCCAGCATCTGGCCCTCGTCGGTGTAGGCGATGTCGCGGTCGTACGACAGCTCGTCCACCTTGGCCGAGTCGTGCAGCAGGGCGCCGATCAGCAGCTTGTCCTGGTCCAGCTGCGGGTAGCGGGGCGCCACGGCCAGCACCAGTTCCATGAGCGAGACCACGTGCTCCAGCAGGCCGCCCCGGTAGGCGTGGTGGTTCTTCATGCCGGCCGGCGCGCGGGTGAACTTGCCCATGAACTGCTCGTCCATGAGGTAGGCCTCGGCCAGGCCGGCTAGCGGCGGCGACGCGATGCCCCGCAGCACCTCGGCCAGCCGGGCGGCCATCTTCTCGACCTGGCCGGTCTCGAGCACCATGAAGTCCGCCTCGTCCACCTCGTCGGGGCGGGCCTTGCGGATGCTCGTGGCGATCATCTGCATGTTGCCCTGGAAGAGCTGCGTCGCGCCCTCCACCAGCACGTAGTCGCCGTTCTCGAAGGCCTTGTAGTCGCCCTCGCTGGCGTTCCACATCCGCGTGGCGATGCCGCCGGAGCGGTCCGTCAGCTCCAGCTGCAGGTACAGGTTGCCGTTGCGGTTGGGCCGCAGCTGCTTGTCGCTCGCCAGGAAGACCTCCTTGACCTGTTCGTTGTGGGCGAGCTGCGAGACGTAGCGGCGGTCGGACATGAAAGGATTTCGGGATGCGGAGTGCGGAATGCGGAATGACCCGCAGGCGGCGCGGGTGGGCAGTGGGAAGTGGGCAGTGGGCAGGGCTTCGTCGGGATGCAATTTAGCAGATGCCTGCGTGCGCGCCGCGGCTGCGATTCCGCGTCGCCCCGCGCTGGCGTAAAATCCCGCCCACGCCCGCCGCCCTGCGAGTCATTCCACACTCCGCAATCCACACTCCGCATTCGACAAATGCCCAAAGCCCCGAAGACGGCCATCACGCCCACCCGCGAGCAGAACTACCCCGAGTGGTACCAGCAGGTGGTCAAGGCGGCCGATCTGGCCGAGACGTCCGACGTGCGTGGCTGCATGGTCATCAAGCCGTGGGGCTACGCCATCTGGGAGAACATCCAGCGGCGGCTCGACGCGATGTTCAAGGCCACCGGGCACGAAAACGCCTACTTCCCGCTGTTCATCCCTATGGGCTTCCTGGAGAAGGAGGCCGAGCACGTCGAGGGCTTCGCCAAAGAGTGCGCGGTGGTCACCCACCACCGGCTGGAGCCGGACGGGCAGGGCGGGCTACGCCCCGCGCCGGGCGCCAAGCTCGAAGAGCCGCTCATCGTCCGCCCCACCAGCGAGACGATCATCGGCGCCACGTTCGCCCGCTGGGTGCAGAGCTACCGCGACCTGCCGATCCTGATCAACCAGTGGGCCAACGTCGTGCGGTGGGAGCTGCGGACACGCATGTTCCTGCGCACGGCAGAGTTCCTGTGGCAGGAGGGCCACACCGTGCACGCCACCAGCGAGGAGGCCGAGCACGAGACCCGCCAGATGCTGGACGTCTACGCCGACTTCGCCGAACAGCACATGGCCATGCCGGTCATCAAGGGCGAGAAGACCGCCGGCGAGCGGTTCCCGGGCGCCGTGGCCACGTACTCCATCGAGGCCATGATGCAGGACCGCAAGGCTTTGCAGGCCGGCACCAGCCACTTCCTTGGGCAGAACTTCGCCCGGGCGCAGGACATCAAGTTCCAGAGCCAGGCGGGCGACCTCGAGCACGCGTGGACCACCAGCTGGGGCGTCTCTACCCGGCTGGTCGGCGGGCTCATCATGACGCACTCCGACGACGACGGCCTGGTGCTGCCTCCCAAGCTGGCGCCGGCCCACGTGGTGCTGCTGCCCATCTACAAGACGGATCAGGAGCGGGCGAAGGTGCTCGAGTACGTCCACTCGCTGAAGGCAGAACTCCAGGCCCAGCAGTACGACGGCGAGGCGGTGCGGGTCCGCGTCGACGACCGCGACCTCCGCGGCGGCGAGAAGAAGTGGCAGTGGGTCAAACGCGGCGTGCCCGTCCGTGCCGAGATCGGCATGCGCGACGTTGAGGCCGACACGCCCTTCGCCGCCCGCCGCGACGGCGTGAAGCTGGAGAAGGGCTTGTCCCGCGCGGCGTTTGTCGCCGGCGTCGCGGCGTTGCTGGAAGAGGTGCAGCAGGGGTTGTTCGACCGCGCCGCCGCCGCCCGCCGCGAGGCGACCGTCGCCATCGACACGTTGGCCGACTTCGACGCGTTCTTCGCCGAGGACCAGCCGGGCGGGCTCGCGTACTGCCACTTCACCGATGGGCCCGAGATGGAGGCCAAGTGCAAGGCGTTAAAGGTGACGCCGCGCTGCGTGCCGCTGGCCGACGAGCCAGAGCCCGGCGCCTGCCTGTTCACCGGCGCGGCGAGCGACCGGCGAGCGGTCTTCGCCCGCGCGTACTGAGGCTCTCGCGGCTTGGGTAAGCGTGCGTGTGGCGCCCGGGACCGCGTGGCGGTCCGGCTAAGGCGGCGAGCATCGCGCATGCCCGTAGCCGGACCGCCACGCGGTCCCGGCGCGTCAAAGAAACCCCCGCCCCGCAATCCACACCAATCCCGAGTGCTTCGGCAGATAGTGCTCGAGCAAATAATCTAGATGCCGCTGATCGCGTAAGCGCTTGCAGCTGCCGCCCTCGCTCAGCCACGACCGCCTGCTAAACGCTGTGTTCATGCCGCGGCTGAGGGAAGACTTGATCGCAACGCGTAGCCGGCGGGCACGCCGCTCGTCCCGCCACGCCACCACGGTGTGAACGTGCGTCGGGTCTGTGGCGATGCCGAGGCAGTCGAAGCCTTGTTTCGATTGGGATTCGAGGAGCACGCGGACCAGGGTCTGCTGATGGGCCCGGCAGAAGGTGACGGTAGATTCGCGTTGGTTTCGCTTGTAGCACGTGGCCATCGCCTGGCTCTGCGGCCGAAGCCCCTGCTGCCGGTGGACGTACCCCTGACTGCGATTGGGCATCCACGTAGCGTACGCGTGGTGCGTAACAAGGCAGACTGGCATGGCGTCGCCAACCTTTGGGCAATCGGGCTGGAATAACAGCGCGTTGCTCGACACGTTCACGCCGGAACGGCCAGGCCGGCGCCGGCGGTCCAGCGTTCGGACGTTTGCTTCGGCAGGTAGGTGTCGAGCAGGTAGCCGAACTGCGTGCGGTTGCGCACCCGTTTGGTGGCGCCGCCTTCGCCAAGCCACGGCTGGCGGCCGAACTCGCGGTTCATGCCGCGGCCGACGGCCGACCGGATCGCGGACCGCAGCGTGACGGCGTCCCGGCGGTCGTCCCAGGCCAGCACGGCGTGCAGCCGCGTCGGCCCCGCCCCCACGCCGAAGCAGCGGTACGCGTGCCGAGGCTGGGCGTCCATCACCAGGTCGATCAGCTTGCGGCGGTGGTCCGCGTCGAACTCGACCCGGTGGTCCTCGATCGCTTGCCGGTAACGCTCGGCCAGCGGCACGCGGTCCCGCGGCGGCCAGTCGTTGCGGAGCACGAAGCGTGGCGCCTCGGCCTCGTCGGACGCGTGGCCGTAGGCCTCGAACGACAGCAGGTAAACAGGCATGGCGGGGGTCCCCGGCAGGGCGGTGCGGTGGGTAACACGCGGCGGCGGTGGCTGAAAAAAGGCCTTGTCCGCCAATGGTGAACAAATGTACCGTAATCGCCCCGCGCGTCAACACCCCCGCCCGGCAGCCCCGCGCCGCAGCGTTCTCGCAACGCGACAGCAGCCTGGCGGTAAGTCGTTTTGCTCTTGCCAGCAACGCACCTGCATGGCCCGCAGGCGCGGTTTGACGCCCGCTCGGCCGGCTCCCTAGACTTGGGGCATGAAGTTCATTGCTGTGGTTTTGGTGGCCGGCGTGCTCGGCGCGGCGGCGGGGCTGGCGTTGGCGTATTCGTCCGTTGGCCCCGCTGCGCCGCTGCCCGACGTGGCGTCGCTCGCCGCCCTGCCAACCGGCGAGCAGGCCCAGCTCGCCGCTCGCGTGGACCAGCCGGACCACAACTTCGGCTCCATGCAGAAGGGCGCCGTCCGGTCGCACGTGTTCACGGTGCACAACGACGGCCCCACGCCGCTGGCCTTGGAGACCGGCGAGACCAGCTGCAAGTGCACCAAGTTTGTGGCCAGCGCCGGCACGATCCCGCCGGGCGGGTCTGCGGAGGTCACGCTGGAGTGGATCGCCAAGGCAGAGCGGGGCGAGTTCCGCCAAACGGCCCGGCTGAACGTCCGCGGCGAGCGGCCGCAGGTCATCACCCTGTCGGTCTACGGCGAGGTGATCGACGCCGCCGGCATCGAGCCGCAGCAGTTCAACCTGGGCCGCATCAGCCGGGACGGCGGCCACCGGGCGTCGGTGGTGTTGATGTCGTTCGATCGCGAGGACCTGACCGTCCAGGCCGAGGCGCCCACCCGCGACGGCCAGCCGCTGCCGTACGGCGTCGAAGTCACGCCGCTGGAGCCCGCGGAGTTCCCGGACCAGCGGGCCAAAGCCGCCACGCGGGTAAGCCTGACCGCCGGCCCCAGTCTGCCGCTGGGCGTCATCGAAGACTGGGTGAAGATCTCTTCCAACCTGCCAGACATCCCGGTGCGGCACGTGCCCGTGTTCGGCCGCGTGGAGGGCGACATCACCGTCCGCGGCCTCGACTGGTCGGCCGAGACGGGCGTCTTGTCGCTGGGCTTTGTCGACAGCGCGAAGGGCAAAAAATCGAAGCTGCTGGTCCGCTTCAGCGGGCGTAAGGCCGAGCGGACCGGCCTGCGGGTTGTCGAGGTCGACCCGCCGGAGCTGCAGGTCTCGATCGGCTCGTCGCGGCCGGGCCGCGAGGGCTCGGTCTACGTGCCGGTTACGGTCGAGGTGCCCGTGGGGACCCGGCCGATGGTGCGGCTGCAAACGGGCCGCAACGCCGAGGACGGCTCGTTCCAGAATCCGCAGGGCATGATCCGCTTGGCGGTGGCGGCTGCCGAGGGCGGCGCCTCTGGAGGCGAAACTGGAGGGCAAACCGAAGGCGAACCGCCACGCGGCAGCGAAGCGGCCCCGGCGGCGACCCCAGCCGCAGCGGGGGCGACCAGTGATCCTGCCGGCGCCGAATCGGCCGCGCCCACCCAGGCCGATGCCGAAGCGGAGCTAGAGATCCGCGTGCGGTTTGCCGTCGAGCGTCGCAACCGCTAGCGGGCGTTGCACGCCCGCCGGCCGATGTTGTCCTAAGGCGGTCTGCTCGCGTACGCTTGGTATGCGGACTGCAAGCTCTTTGCACGCTGCCCACGCTTGCTGCCTTCGCCAGATTCTTACGTCATGACCGCCCCGCTAGCATCCCGCCGCCCCGCAAAGCTCGTGGGCTTCGCCGCCGCCGCCGCGGCGTTGTTGGTGCTTGGCCGCTGGGTGGCGGCGGGCGGCGGCGACGCCGAGCCGCTGGGTGGCGAGACCTACTTCACCGCCACGTCGGCCTCCAGCAAAGAGAAGCCGGACCCGGTCAAAGCCAACGGCACGATCTTCAAGACCGCCGCCGGCGCCGACTGGCCCAAGCCGGCCGCCACGCTGGTCTTCACCGGCGAGCAGGACGGCTACCTCGAACCGTGCGGCTGCGCGGGGCTGACCAACCAGAAGGGCGGCCTCAAGCGTCGGCACACGTTCCTCAAGCAGCTCACCGCCAAGGGCTGGGCCCCGCTGCCGCTGGACGTCGGCGGCCAGATCAAACGCTACGGCCAGCAGGCCCAGCTGAAGTACGGCTCGGCCGTCGGCGCGCTGATTGAGCTCGGCTACCGCGGCGTCGGCTTCGGCGCACGCGACCTGCGGATGGACCTGCTGGGCGTCGCGATCAACCTCGACCCGGGCGCCAACCCGCTGACGTCGGCCAACGTCGGCCTGCTAGGGTTCGACCCGTCGATGAGCGCCCGCTGGCGCACCGCCGAGGCGGGCGGGCTGAAGATAGGCTTCACGCAGGTGCTGGCCGACTCCCAGGCGGGGCAGACCGGCGCCGGCCCCGACACCGACATCGAGGACGCCCGCTCCGCCCTGCGGCGTGTGACGCCGGAGCTGCAGGCCGAGGCGTGCGACCACCTGGTGCTGATGGTCTACGGCACCAGCATCGAGGCGCGGGCCCTGGCCAAGGAGTTCCCGGCGTACCGCTGGGTGGTTTCGGCCGTCGGCGCCGACGAGCCGCCGCACCGCATCGAGCCCATCGGCGAGACCGGCTCGTACCTCATCCAGGTGGGGCACAAGGGCATGTACGCCGTGGCGGTGGGGCTGTACCCGGGCGCCACGCCGCCGTTCCGCTACCAGAAGGTGCCGCTGGACCACCGCTTCGAAGACTCGCCGGAGATGAACCGGATGCTGGCCCGCTACCAAGACCAGCTCAAGACGCTGGGCTTTGACGGGCTGGGCGTCAAGCCGCAGCTGCACGCCACGGCCGCGGTGACCGATGGCAAGTTCGCCGGCAGCGCGGCGTGCGCAGACTGCCACTACGAGGAGTACGAGATCTGGGAGAAGACGGCCCACTCGCACGCCACGCGGAGCATTGTCGACCTCGACCCCGCCCGGCACTTCGACCCGGAGTGCCTGAGCTGCCACGCCACGGGCTGGAACCCGCAGAAGTACCACCCGTATGTCACCGGGTACCTGAGCCTGGACGACACGCCGCACCTCAACGCCAACGGCTGCGAGAACTGCCACGGCCCGGCCGCCAAGCACGTGGCGGTAGAGAACGGCGACTTCGAGGTGACCGACGCCGAGCAGGAGGCCATCTACGCCGCGCTGCACCTGGAGATCGTCGACAACGAGGGCAACATGGAGGGGCAGTCGCTCGGCAAGTCGGTCAACACCTGCCTGGAGTGCCACGACCTGGACAACTCGCCCGACTTCGACTTCCAGCAGTACTGGCAGCTGGTCAAGCACGGCAGCCGCTGGACCGACGACGACGACGACTACAACGATGACGACGGCGACAACGACGAAGACGGCGACGACGAATAACCAGGGCGGAGGCAGAGACTAGCCGCCCGGCCGCCCCGGGCCGCGTGCGTCCTGCAAAGCTGTGCCGCTTACCCAGCTCGCCTACAGGATCGTCAAGCGTGGTGTGCGTCGCCTGCCGCCGGAGCTGCTGCGGCTGAGGCCGTACACCGTCTACTCGATCCCGGCGACGCGTTTCGACGGCAGCATAGCGCTGCCGCCGGCGACGGCGGACGAATCGATCCGCTGGGCGGACCCCGCCGAGGGCCACGGCTTGCTGAGCGGACTGGCGGACCAGGCGAACCTGGCAGACTGGGACGCCCCCACGCGGCGTCTGGCCGTCACGCTGCACGGCCCGGACCCGGTGGCCTGCGTTTGGGTAGCGCGGGCGGACTACACCGAGCAAGAGCTTGGCCTGCGGTACCGGCTCGACTCAGCCGACCGATGGGTTTACGCCGCCCACGTGCTGAGCGGCGCCCGGGGCAGGGGTGTCTACGGGCGGCTGCTCGGTTTTGTTGGCGGCCGGCTGCGGGCGGAGGGGGTATCGAGGCTGGTTCTCGGCGTAGCGCGCGGCAACTCTGCGTCGCTACGGGCCCATGATCGCTGGCGCCCGGAGCCGATCGGCCGGGTCTTCGCCCTCCGCAGCCTTGGCGTCACGCTGTGCCTCGCCAGCGGCCAAGTACGTCGCCGCGGGTTGCCGGTGAGAGCCGGCTCGCCGATTGAACTCGGCATCGGCCCGGCCTGATTGGCCCGTCATTGGCCCCCGCGGGGCCGGCTCAACCCTCGATCTCCGCCAGCACGCTCTGGTCGATCGAGAAGTTTGACGACACGGCCTGCACGTCGTCGTGGTCGTCGAGCCGCTCGGCCAGCTTCAGCACCTTCTTGGCGTCGTCGGCGCCGACGGCCACGGTGTCCTTGGCCAGGTAGGTGATGGCCTGGCTCTCGGGCTGCAGGCCGGCGGCGTCGATCGCCGCGCAGACGTCGTTGAACGCCTCGACGCCGCACACCACCTCAAAGGCGGCTTCGTCCCCGTCGCCGGCGGTGCGCACGTCGTCGGCGCCGGACTCCAGGGCCAGCTCCATCAGCGTGTCTTCGTCGAGCGTCTTGCCGTCCTGCCCCAGCTGCTGGGCGGCCAGGACCACCAGGCCCTTGCGGTCGAACATCCACGCCGCGCAGCCAGAGACGCCCATATTGCCGCCGCAGACCTCGAAGATCTTCCGCACCTCAGGCGCGGTGCGGTTGCGGTTGTCGGTCAGGATCTCGACCATGAATGCCGTGCCGGCCGGGCCCATGCCCTCGTACAGCACCTCCT
>JBCCQL010000089.1:0-9956 GCA_039024355.1 Planctomycetota bacterium | reverse complement strand
TGACGGCTGCGACGGCACTCTCTGAGACAGCAAGGACAAGACCGACGCCGAAGTTGAAGGTGGCTGCCATTTCGGCGTCGGACAGGGCAGCCTCGGCCTGCAGGAACGTCATGATGGGATGTTGGGGGAGGGCGGCGCGTTCGATCGTCGCTGCAAGGTTTTCCGGCAGCATCCGCGGGACGTTTCCGGTGATGCCACCGCCGGTGATGTGGGCGATCCCTTTGATGGCGCTGCCGTGGGCGGCAAGGGCGGCGAGGACGGGTTTTACGTAGATGCGGGTTGGAGCCAAAAGGGCTTCGCCGAGCGGAACGCCGCCTAGCAATTGGTCATACCGCCAGTTGCGCTCGGCGGCACATTTGCGAACCAACGAAAAGCCGTTGGAGTGGACGCCGCTGGAGGGTAGGGCCAGCAAGGTGTCGCCCGGTTGGATGGTGTCCCGGGGCAGAAGGTCGTCCGCGTTCACCGCGCCGACGACGAAGCCGGCAAGGTCATAGTCGCCAGGGGCGTAGTGGCCGGGCATCTCGGCCGTTTCGCCGCCGATGAGCGCGCAGCCCGCTTCGACGCAGCCCTTTGCAATGCCTTCCACGACGTCCGCCGCAACGTCCACCTCCAGCTTGCCGCTGGCGTAGTAGTCCAGGAAAAAGAGGGGCTCGGCCCCTTGGGCGAGCACGTCGTTGACGCACATGGCCACTAGGTCGATGCCCACCGTGTTGTGCCGGCCGGCCAGCTGGGCCACCTTGAGCTTGGTGCCAACGCCGTCCGTGCACGCCACGAGGACGGGGTCGCGGTAGTTGCGGGCGAACAGCCGGCCGTCGAAGTCCAGCTGGAAGAGGCCCGCGAAGCCGCCCTCAGCCGGCAGCACCCGCGGTGTGTGGGTGCGCCGCATCAGCCCCGGCAGGCGGGCCATCGATTGGCGGTAGACGTCGAGGTCGACGCCGGAGTCTTTGTACGTGGCCTTGGCCATGCAGCTCACCGCGTTTGTCGGCCAAAGCGGGCGATTCTAGTGGCGTTGGGGCAGCAGGCGTAAGGGGCGTGGTGAATAGCGCGAGGTGGCGGAGGCGGTACGCTTAGCGGCTGCGGGGGGGTGCCCGCGGCTCACGGCCGCTGCGCTGCTTTGTAGCAGTGGTTCTGAGCCGGGAATCTCTGAGGTACGATTGGAGCAGCCGTGGAGCCGACCGCCGGTGGATGCCGAAGGATCATGGCCGCGGGCCCGGGGTGCACAGCGTCCCAGCCGGCGAGCCTTACCCGATCCGCGTCACGCTGCCCCTCGCGGGGCGCCGCCCGCTTCCGCCTCTCCCCGGCCGCCGCTGCATGACCCTCCTACAAGGTACGACCGCCCTGATCGCCCGCACGGCGGGCCTCGTGATCCCCAAAAGCCCGTCGATGTCTCAGAGCCAGCCGCCCGTCCTGCAATTCAACTACCCGCTGCCCTACGGGGCGGTGCTGCGGGACGGCGGTGTGCAGTTCGCCGTCTACAGCAAGTCCGCCACCGCCATGCGGGTGCTGCTGTACCGCCGGCCGGCCGATCGCGAGCCCTACCGGCTGATCGAGTTCCACCCGGACACCGACCGCTGGGGGGACATCTGGAGCATCTTCGTGCCCGACCTGGGCGCCGGGGCGTTGTACCACTTCCAGGCCGACGGGCCGTTCGCGCCCGAGAAGGGGCACCGCTTTGACCCGCGTGCGCGGCTGATCGACCCCTACGCCCGTGCGCTCGCGGGCAAGTTCCTCAAGTCGGACGACGGAATCGTCCGCCCGCCCAAGTGCGTGGTGGTCGACGACCACTTCGACTGGCAGGGCGACCGCCACCTCAAGCGCCCGCTGGCCGAGACCGTCATCTACGAGATGCACGTCCGCGGCTTTACGCGCAGCGGCACCGGCGACGCCGAGTCGCCCGGCACGTACCTGGGCGTGATCGAGAAGATCCCGTACCTCAAGTCGCTGGGCGTGACGGCCGTCGAGCTGATGCCGGTGCACGAGTTCCCCATCCTGGAGTCCGACGGGTCCAAGCCCAGCCGCCCCAACTACTGGGGCTACGACCCCATGGCGTTCTTCGGCCCGCACCGCGGCTACATGCAGGGCAACACGCCGGGCGACCAGGTACGGCAGTTCAAGGAGATGGTCCGCGAGCTCCACGCCGCGGGCATCGAGGTCATCCTGGACGTCGTCTTCAACCACACGTCGGAGGGCAACGAGCGCGGGCCCACGTTCAGCTTCAAGGGCCTGCAGAACGACGTCTACTACATGGCCACGCCCGACGGCGGCTACAAGAACTACTCCGGCTGCGGCAACACGGTGAACAGCAACCACCCGATTGTCCGCGAGATGATTTTCCACTGCCTCCGGCACTGGGTCTACAACTACCATATCGACGGCTTCCGCTTCGACCTCGCGAGCATCCTAAGCCGCGGGCGGGACGGCGACCTGGCGCCCAACCCGCCGCTGGTGGAGTACATCGCCGAGGACCCGATGCTGGCCGACACCAAGATCATCGCCGAGGCGTGGGACGCCGCCGGCGCCTACCAGGTGGGCAGCTTCGCCAGCGAACGCTGGGCCGAGTGGAACGGCAAGTACCGCGACAACGTCCGCCGGTACTGGCGGGGCGACCACGGCATGACCGGCCTGATGGCCACGCGGCTCTCCGGCTCCAGCGACCTGTACCAGCCCAGCGGCAAAAACCCGTACCACTCGATCAACTTCATCACCTCGCACGACGGCTACACGCTCAACGACCTGGTCAGCTACGAGCGGAAGCACAACACCGCCAACGGCGAGGAGAACCGCGACGGCGAGAACAACAACTACAGCGCGAACTACGGCGTCGAGGGCCCGACGCGGCGGGCGCCGATCGCCCGGCTACGCCGCCGGCAGGCGAAGAACATGATGGCGTCGCTGTTGCTCTCGCAGGGCACGCCGATGATCGTCTCCGGCGACGAGGTCCTCCGCACGCAGCGTGGCAACAACAACGCCTACTGCCAAGATAACGCCACCAGCTGGTTCGACTGGCGGCTGCCCGAGAAGAACAGCGAGATGCTCCGCTTCTGCCAGTCGCTGATCGCCTTCCGCCTGAAGCAGCCCACGCTCCGACGCGAAGACTTCTTGACCGGCTCCGCCGAGGCCGACGGGGCGATCCCGGACGTCAGCTGGTACGGCGTCGACGGCAAGGCGATCGACTGGCGCCACACCTACCACAGCCTGGCGTGCATCTTCGGCGCGGCGTGGCTGTCGGACCCGGCGGCTAGGCACGTAATGATCCTGATGCACTCGGGCGGCCAGCCCCAACAGTTCGCCGTCCCCGAGCCGGCCCGCGCGGCAAACTGGCGGCTGTTCATCGACACCGCGGCCGCGGCCCCCGGCGACATCTACCCAGAGCAAGACGGCCCACCGCTCGACCCCACGGCTCCGATCTCGCTAGACCACCACGCCCTGCACTGCTACGTCGCCACGGGGTGACGGCGACGCCCGCTAAACCGAAGCGGCCCATGGGGCGGGGGCGGGTACGCCGGGCGGAGCGGCCCACCGCGGATCGCCGAAGCCGCCGGTTTGTGGAAGCCAAAGCCTATGCCCGCGAACATCTCGATCATCGGCCTGGGTGACGACGGACTGGCGAGCGCTCCCGAGCCGGTCCGGCGACATGTCGAGGCGGCCGAACTGCTGTTTGGCAACGAGCGTGCGCTGGCTCTGACGCCCGCGTCTTACGCCGGCGAGCGTGTGACGCTGAGCGGCGACCTGGACGAGCTCGCCACGCAGCTCGAGTCGGCCGGCGACCGGCCGGCGGTGATGCTCGTCTTCGGCGACCCCATGTTCTACGGCCTCGCCCGCTACGTGACCGAGCGGCTCGGCAAGGATCGGTTCCAGGTCATCCCGCACGTCAGCAGCATGCAGCTGGCGTTCGCCCGCGTCATGGAGAGCTGGGACGACGCCTACCTGACCAGCGTCGACTCGCGGCCGCTCGACGCGACCATCGAACGCATCCGCACGGCCAGCAAGGTTGGCCTGTTTACCAGCGAGGCGATCGGGCCCGCCGACGTCGCCCGGGCGCTGGTCGATCGCGGCATCGACTACTTCAACGCCTACGTCTGCGAGAACCTCGGTTCGAAGGACGAGACCGTCACGCGGGGCACGCTGCCGGAGATCGCCGGGCAGCGGTTCGGGCCGCTCAACGTGCTGGTCCTCGTACGCCACGCCGACGCACCCGACCGCCCAAGGTCGGCCGTTGGGTTCAGGCTGTTTGGCAACCCGGACGACGCGTTCTTGCAGTCCAGGCCGCAGGCGGGGCTGCTCACCACGGCGGAGGTCCGCGCCCAGGCGCTCGCGCAGCTGGACATCGCGGCGGGCAGCATCGTCTGGGACATCGGGGCGGGCAGCGGCTCGGTCGGTGTCGAGGCCGCGCAGCTCGCCGCGGACGGCATGGTGTACGCCATCGAGATGGACCCCTCGGAGCACGCGCTGATCGAGCAGAACGCGGAGCGGTTCTCGGTGGCCAACCTGTCGGCGGTGCTCGGCAAGGCGCCCGACGCGTGGGCCAACCTGCCCGATCCGGACTGTGTGTTTGTCGCCGGCGCCGGACGCGAGGTAGCGGGCATCGCCGAGTCCGCCTACGGTCGCCTCCGCCCAAGCGGCCGCCTGGTGGTCAACGTGCTGAGCATCGACAACCTGGCGGCCGTGCGTGCGGCGCTGAGGCCGCTGTGCGACGACGTCCACGCGTGGATGATCAACGTCGCCCGCGGCGCCGAGCAGCTCGACCGCCTCACGTTCGAGCCGCTCAAGCCGAGCTTCCTGCTGGCCGCCAAGAAAGTGTGACCGACCCTAGGAACTCAGCCCGGCTCGGGCGGGACAACACCGGGCGGCGCAACGCCGGGCGGGGCAACGTCAGACGCGGCGACTGGACTATGGCCTCAAGTCGTGGGCGTGGCAGAACGCCTCGATGTCGGCCCGCCGGCCCATCACCACCAGCGTGTCGCCGCCATGGAACGGGCTGTCGGCGTCGGGGTTGAAGAGCATCTGGCCGTCGGCCCGGCGGATGCCGATCACCAGCAGCCGGTGCTTCTGGCGGGCGGCGGTCTCGCGGACGGTCTGATCGACCAGCGTGCTCGAGTCTGGGATCGAGATCTCTTCCAGCTCGGCGTCCAGCTTCTCGTGGTTGGTGAAGTGGTCCAGCATGGCCGCCGCGTGCGGCCGCGTGACCATGGCCGCCATCCGCCGGGCGCCGATAACGGCCGGCAGCACCACCTCGTCCGCCCCCGCCTGCCGCAGCTTCTTCTCGGTCGCCTTCTGCTCGCCGCGGGCGATGATCCGCAGCCCGGCGTTAAGATTGCGTGCCGTGAGCGTGAGGAAGACGTTGTCGGCGTCGCTGGCCAGGGCGATCACCAGCGTCGACGCCCGCTCGATGCCGGCGTCGATCAGCGTGTCTTCCTCGGTGGCGTCGCCCTGCACGACCAGGGCGTGCTCATCGCACATGGCGGAAACGACTTCGGGGTTCTGGTCGATCACCACGTACCGCCGCCCGCGGCGGTAGAGTTCCTCGGCCAGCGTCTGCCCGATCCGCCCGAAGCCGCAGATGATGGCGTGGCCCTGGAGCTGCTTGATTTCGGTGGTCATGCGTTTAATCCCGAGCGCCTGCCGGATTTCTCCCTCAACCATCGCCTGGAAAATGAGCGTAAAGGTGTAGCCAACAACGACGAACCCGACGCCGATCGTGGCGATCGTCAGCAGCTTGGTGGCGGGGTCTGCCTGGCTGGTCTCGCTGTAGCCGACCGTCGACAGGGTGATGACGACAAAGTAGATCGAATCGAGCAGCCCCTCACGCGTCACCAGCATGTGCCCGGCGACGGCCGCCGCCATGAACACGGCCAGCGCGGTCAGGCCGCGGCGGATTCGGTTGAGCAGCAGCATCTTGGGTGGGCGGCGGGGTATCGGTAGCGGCGGGCCGGGCCCACGCGGCCGGCGGCTAGGTGTGGTACTCGGCGTTCAGGCGGACGTACTCGGCGGTCAGGTCGGTGGTCCAGAACCTGCCGGCGGCGGCGCCCTCGGCGAAGATCAGGACGATGCCGCAGTCGCGGTTGTCGCGGATCGAGGCGCTGACCGCCGCCGCGTCGAAGTCGACCGGGGCGCCGTGCTCGTAGACCAGCAGGCCGTTGATCAGCAGCGTGACCTGCGAGGCGTCGAAGCCGACGCCCGCGTAGCCGGCCGCCGAGATGATCCGCCCCCAGTTGGGGTCGGCGCCTGCGATCGCCGTTTTCACCAGCGGGCTGTTGGCCACCGTGCGGGCGATCTGCACCGCCTCGGGCCGTGACCGGCAGCCGTGCACCTCGATGGTGATCAGGTGGCTGGCCCCCTCGCCGTCTGCCGGGATGGACTGGGCCAGGTCTTCGCAGACCTCGAGCAGCGTCGCGCGGAAGTGCTCGAGCGCTCGATCCGCCACCGGCGGCCCGCCCGCCCTGCCGTTGGCCAGCAGCAGCACGGTGTCGTTGGTGCTGCTGTGCCCGTCGACGCTGATGCAGTTGAACGACTCGTCGACGGCGTCGATCAGGGCGGCCTGGGCGTCCGGCTCGGCGAGCGCCGCGTCGGTCATCACCACCGCCAGCATGGTAGCCATGTTCGGGCCGATCATCGCCGCGCCTTTGGCGACGCCCGTCACGGTCACGGTCACAGGCGCCGCGCCGCCATCGGCGGGCAGCGTGACCTCCCGCCCGCGCAGCTTAGGGACGGTGTCGGTGGTCATCATGCCGCGGGCCACGGCGTGCAACGAATCGCCGTCGCCGGCCAAGCGGCCCGCGGCCTCACGGATGCCGGCCGCGACGTTGGCCATGGGCAGGTGCTCGCCGATGATCCCGGTCGAAAGCACCAGCGAAGCGTCGGCGGGCGCGCCCACGCACTCGGCCGCCACGCGGGCCATCTGCGCGGTGTCTTCCTCGCCGCGGCGGCCGGTGCAGGCGTTGGCGTTGCCGGAGTTGATCACCACCAGGCGGGCGTCGCTACACGGCGTGCGGCGCCGGGTCCACTCGACCGCGGCCGCCCGGATCCGGTTCTGGGTGTAGACGCCGGCGGCTACACACGGCGCGTCGGAGACCAGCAGCGCGAGGTCTTCTTTCGTTGCGTCCGACTTTACGCCGCAGTGCACGCCGGCGCCGCGGAAGCCTTGTGGGAATTTCACGTCCATTTCAGCCGTGCATCAACAGGTTTCGCGGCGTGCCCCGCGGCCCGGGATTTCGTAGGGCATGGCGCCACGCGTAGGTCTGGCGGGGGCTCGGTCGCTAAGACCGTGCGAACAAAACCTCGGGCGTTTGCGGCGATGTCTGCGGAATCGGCCGTGAAACGCCGATCGCCTGCCCCGACTTTCGGTTTTGCCCGTTAGCTCTAAACCAGTGCGGTTGTTTCCTCAAGGCCGTGCATGAGGTTGAAGTTCTGTACCGCCGCCCCCGCCGCGCCCTTCACGAGGTTGTCGATGACGCTGACCAGGACGACGCGGCCGCGGCACACCCGCGCGGCGATGTGGCAGCGGTTGGTGTGGGCAACATCCGCGGTGGCCGGCGGCGCCGCGACGATGCGTACAAACGGCTCGTCGGCGTAGGCGTCGCGTAGGGCGTCGGTGACATCGGCCTCCGCAACGCCCGCCGCGGGCTCGGCGTAGATGGTGCTCAGGATGCCCCGGTTCATCGGCACGAGGTGCGGCGTGAACAGCACCTCTACCGGCTGGCCAGCGGCCCGCGTCAGCTCCTGGTCGATCTCGGGCATGTGGCGGTGCGAGCCCACGCCGTAGGCGGCAAAGCTCTCGTTCGCCTCGGCGAAGTGGAGGTGCGGCTTGGCGTTGCGGCCGGCGCCGCTCACGCCGCTCTTGGCGTCGATCACAATCCCGTCGGCACAGATCAGGCCTGCCTCTAGCAGCGGCGCAAGCGGCAGGATCGCCGACGTCGGGTAGCAACCCGGGTTGGCCACCAGCGACGCCCCTCGGATGGCGTCGCGGAACCGCTCGGGCAGGCCGTACGGCACACCCCCAAGCCGCGCCGGGTCGGGGTGCGACACGCCGTACCAGCGCTGGTACACGGCCGCGTCGGACAGGCGGTAGTCTGCGCTGAGGTCGACGACCTTCAGCCCGCGGCCCGCGAGCGGGCCCACCACTTCCGCGCTGGCCGCGTGCGGCAGGCAGGCAAAGACGCAGTCGCACCGCTCCGCGACCTCGTCGGTAGAGAGCGCTTCGAGCCGGAGGTCGAACACCCCCGCAAGCGACGGGTGCACCGTGCTGAGGTGCGGGGCGTCCGTTTGCCGAGAGACCAACGCGACGGGCTCGGCAGCCGGGTGGCGTGCGAGCAGGCGTAGCAACTCCAGCCCCGCGTAGCCCGAGGCGCCGTAGATCGCAACACGCACCATGCCTCAGGTTGCCCTCTGCCGCATCAATGCCCGCCAACGGATGCAAAACACAAAATGCCGTGCCGACGCATAACTGCTGGGCTCCTACGCGAAGCCGAGCGTGGCAATCGAAGCACCATCGACGGGCGGTTCGTGAGTGTACCAACGGACGAGGCCGTCCGCCACGCATCGGGTGGCCGCCGATTCAGGCCGTGTGGCCCCGGATGAGGTGCTCGTCGATCAGCGCCAGCACGCCCGCGGCGACCCTGTCCTTCGGCCCAGAGAGTTCGGCCAGCACGCTGCCCGCCGGGTTGAGCACCTCGACGGCCGTCTCGACCGCGTTCATCGCCTCGGCGCCGTTGGACACCATGAGGTCGCAGTGCTTGCGCTCGAGCTTGGCCAGGGCTCGCAGGCGGTGGTCTTCGGTCTCCAGAGCGAAGCCGACGACCCAGCGGGGGCCCTTCTTGGCGGCGAGCGTCGCCACGACGTCGTCGGTCTCGACCAGGTGGAGCTCGAGCGGCGACCCCGTCTTGGCGATCTTGTGGTCCTGGACGCGGACCGGCCGGTAGTCGCACGGCGCCGCGGCGCCGATCAGGCCGTCGCACCGGTCGAACGCCTCGTCTGCCGCGGCCAGCATCGCTTCGGTCGACACGACCGGGATCACCTCGCAGCCGGCCGGGTAGGCGACCTCGACCGGGCCAGAAACCACCACGACGTCGTGCCCAAGCTCGGCCGCGGCTTTGGCGAGCCCCGCCCCCATCCGGCCGCTGGAGCTGTTGGTGAGGTAACGCACCGGGTCCAGGTGCTGCCGCGTCGGGCCAGACGTGATCAGGACGCGTGCCATGCGTTGGCCTGGAGCAGGGAAGAGCGAGGTCGCGGCCCCGCCACGCAGCAGGCCGCGAGGGGATGGCCCGGCGCCGTTACCGCTGCGCGAGCGTGGCGTTGATTGCCTCGACGATTGTCTCTGGCTCCGCCATCCGCCCGGCGCCCCGCGTCCGGCAGCTGAGCCATCCCTCTTCCGGGCCGATCATCTGGGCGCCGTCCCCGCGTAGCGTCTGCACGTTCCGCTGAACGGATGGCTTGTCCCACATCTCGGTGTTCATGGCAGGTGCAAACAGCGTCGGGCCGGTGAAGGACAGCAGCAGGGTGCTCAGCAGGTCGTCCGCCAGGCCGTGCGCCGCTTTGGCGAGCAGGTCGGCGGTAGCCGGCGCCACGCACAGCAGGTCGGCGCCACGCGCCAGTTCGATGTGGGCGCCGAGCGGGTGCTCTGCCGCGTCGAAAACCTGGTCGTAGACACGCCGGCCGCTGAGCGCCCGGAACGTGGCGGCGCCGATGAACTCCCCGGCGGATCGCGTCATCACAACGGTCACGCCCTGCCCCGACTGGGCGAGCCGGCTAACGACCGTGGCCGCTTTGTAGGCGGCGACCCCGCCGCTGACGCCGATCAAGATTTCAGCCATCGGCCCTCTCCGCGGCGGTGGGCCGGGCGGCCCGGGGTAGCCGCCCCGGCGGGCGTGCCGCGGCGCCCGACGTGCCCTCACGCCCGTCGGGCGGCAGCGGGTCAGATGCTGTCGAAGTCGAAATCAACGGGCCCGCCGACGTCGGCG
>JBCCQL010000088.1:0-9979 GCA_039024355.1 Planctomycetota bacterium | reverse complement strand
GGCGCGAGCATGGCCGGCCACCTGCTCGCCGCGGGCTACGGGCTTACGGTGCACAACCGCACCCGCAGCAAGGCGGCGCCGCTGCTGGACGCCGGCGCCGTCTGGGCCGAAACGCCCCGCGCCGTGGCCGAGGCGTCCGACGCCGTGTTCTCCATCGTCGGCTACCCGGCCGACGTGCGGCGGGTCGCCCTGGGCGAGGACGGCGTGCTGGCCGGCGCCCGGCCCGGCGCGGTGCTGGTGGACATGACCACCAGCGAGCCGGCGTTGGCGGCCCAGATCGCCACGGCCGCGGCGGAGCGCGGCGTGACGGCGATCGACGCGCCCGTTTCTGGCGGCGACGTCGGGGCGAAGAACGCGGCGCTGTCCATCATGATCGGCGGCGAGCGGGCGGCCGTCGAACGCCTGGAGCCGGTGTGGCAGACGCTCGGCGCCCGGTGGGTGCGGCACGGCGGGCCCGGCGCGGGGCAGCACGCCAAGATGGTCAACCAGACGCTGGTGGCCGGCGTCATGGTCAGCACGTGCGAGGCGCTCTTGTACGCCCACAAGGCGGGGCTCGACCTGGAGCGGGTGCTGGAGTCCGTCGCGTCGGGCGCCGCCGGCAGCTGGACGCTTTCGAACCTCGGCCCGCGGATCATCGCCGGCGACTTCGCCCCCGGGTTCTACGTTGAGCATTTCCTGAAGGACATGAAGATCGCCCTGGACGAGGCGCGGCGGATGGGCCTGGCGCTGCCCGGCCTGGCGTTGTGCGAGCAGCTGTACACGGCGGCCGCCGCCCGGGGCCACGGCCGCGACGGGACCCACGCCCTGATGCTGGCCCTGGCGGAGATGTCCGGCGTGGATTGGCGGGGCCGCTGACGACCGGGCATGGGGCGGCGGTCACGCGTTGGCGATCGGCAGCGGGTCGCCAAACGGATGGATGAACTCGGCGCCAAGCTCTTCCCCGGCGGCGCCCTGGCCCCGCCAGCGGATGCGGCTCATGGCCTGCATGCCCACAAAGCCCAGCGGCGCGAGGTCCGCCAGCAGCAGTTCGGCGTCGCGCAGCTCGGCGTGCGGGGGCTGCGTGTCCGTCGGCTGCGTGCCCGGCACAGGGGCGATCGACAGCCGCATGCCCTCGATCGACAGGTCCGTGAGCATCGCCACGCACGCCTCGCCAAGCGGGCGCCCGTCGCCGTCGAGCGGCGCTACGACAATCGACCGACCGATGGGGTAGCGGACCAGCTTGCGGCATTCGCGGCTCACGACGGGCCGGCCCACCAGGCGGCCCAGCATGTGCCGGCCCCACGCGCCGGCTGGGTCGTCGCCAACCGACGCCGCCACGGCCGCCGGCCCCGGGCTGCACGTCAGCTTCACGCCCGCCTGGTTGCGGCCGCGGCAGTAGTACCACCGCCCGCAGCCGGGGCACTCGACCGGGCTGGCCCAAGCGTCGCCGGCCACCACCGGCCAGCCGAGCTGGCGGCGGCAGCTCAGGCACGTGTCGAGTTGGCACGACGAGCGGATCGGCTGCGCCCCATTCTCGGCGAGCGACGCGACGAGCGTCTGGAGCGGATCGATGACGGCGGCCATTGGCGTTCTTCCCCTCGTGGCACAGGTTGTGGCGACAACAAAAGCGTAGCTGCCAGAAGCGGCCTTTCGGCCGCCCGCAGCTACGCGCTTTCCACACGCGCGCAGGCAGGAATCACCCAGCGGCAAAACCACGCCCCGCGGGCGCCGGTTTTGGAGGCGGGGAGCGAGGGCCGGGGGATGAGGGGCGGGGGCGCGGGGATGAGGGGCGGGGGGCGGGCGAAGGCGCCCGACGGAAGCGGCGGCGCCGCGCGTCAGCCGGCCGCGGACTTCAGCTCGCCCACCAGCGAGGTCATGCTCTCGTGCGCATCGCCGAAGAGCATCCGGGTGTTGTCGTAGTAGAACAGCGTGTTGTCGACGCCCGCGTACCCGGCGGCCCGGCCCCGCTTGAGCATGACCGTGCGGCTGGCGTTCCAGACCTCCAGCACCGGCATGCCGGCGATGGGGCTCGCCGGGTCGGTCATGGCCGACGGGTTCACAATGTCGTTGGCGCCGATGATCAGCACCACGTCGGTCTCCGGGAAGTCTTCGTTGATCTCGTCCATCTCCAGGACGATGTCGTAGGGCACGCTGGCCTCGGCCAGCAGCACGTTCATGTGCCCCGGCAGCCGGCCGGCGACCGGGTGGATGGCGAACCGCACGTCGGCGCCCCGCTTCCGCAAGAGGCCCACCACCTCCTGCACGGCGTGCTGCGCGCGGGCCACGGCCATGCCGTAACCGGGCACAATCACCACGCTGCGTGCGGCGGCGAGCTCGGCGGCCAGCTCCTCGGTGGTGGTCTCGCGGACCTCGCCCGCCTGCTCGGCGCCCGCCGCGGCGGCGGGCGTGGCGCCGTCCCCTGAGCCCCAGCCGCCGAACACGACGTTGGCGATCGACCGGTTCATCGCCCGGCACATGATGTAGCTGAGGATCGCCCCGCTGGCGCCCACCAGCGCGCCGGTGACAATCAGCAGGTCGTTGGACAGCATGAAGCCGGCCGCCGCGGCGGTCCACCCGGAGTAGCTGTTCAGCAGCGACACGACCACCGGCATGTCGGCCCCGCCGATGGCCGCCACCAGGTGGGCGCCCAGCAACAACGCAAGGACCGTGGCCAGCACGAGCCAAGCGACCTGGCTGCCCACGCCGGCCACAAACAGCACGGCCAGCAGCAGGCTGACGATCACGGCCGCCAGGTTCAGCCCGTGGCGGGAGGGCAGCAGCAGCGGCTTGCCGGACAGCGTGCCGCGGAGCTTCAGGAACGCCACCACCGAGCCGGTGAACGTGATCGCCCCGATCCAGACGGCCAGGTAGACCTCGGTCAGGTGGATCGCCTTGCCGACGGGGTTCTCCGTGTGGTCGTCAAAGAAGCTGGCGTAGCCCACCAGCACGGCCGCCGCGCCCACAAAGCTGTGCAGCAGGGCCACCAGCTCCGGCATGGCGGTCATGGCGACGCGCTTGGCCATCACGGCGCCGATGACGGACCCCGCCAAGACGGCCACCGCCACCAGGGCCAGGCCGCGGCCGGTCATCGTGCCGGCGGTCAGCGTCGCGGCGATGGCGATCGCCATGCCGATCATGCCGTACAACGCGCCCCGCCGGGCCGTCTCTTGGCTGCTCAGCCCCTTGAGGCTGAGGATGAACAACGCCGACGCGGCGAGGTACGGCAGGGAGAGCAGGACTTGGTTCAAGGCGGTTCGGCCCGGTTGCGGAAAAGGGTTGAAAATTCGGCTTGCGGATTGCGGAATGCGGAATGAACGCACTAGCGATGAGCAAGCCCTGCTTGCGCGTCAGTCCGCATTCCGCATTCCGAACTCCGCAATCCCATCAGTCTTTGCGGAACATGGCCAGCATGCGTTGGGTGACCCAAAAGCCGCCCGCGACGTTGATCATGGCCAGCAGGATGGCGATCAAGCCGAAGGCGACGGCCAGCGTGATGCCGCCGCCGTCTTCGGTGGCGGGCAGCACGGCGCCGCCCTGCAGCAGGCCGCCGAGGATGATGATGCCGCTGATGGCGTTGGTGACCGCCATCAGCGGCGTGTGCAGGGCAGGCGTCACGTTCCAGATGACCTGGTAGCCGATGAAGCACGCCAGCACGAAGACCGTCAGGTGCTGGACGAACTCCGCCAGCTCGCCGCCGCCGGCGGCCGTTTCGGCCCCCACGCCGGCGTCGCCCGATGTGGTGAATCGAAGCAGCGCCCACAGGGCGGCCAACGCCACGCCGGCGCCCACCAGCAGCCTGTCAACGCCGCCGCCCGGGGCGGATTTCTCTCCGGCCGCGTCCGCCGCGGGCTGCTTGGCGGGCGCCGGCTTGGCAGGTGTTGGCTTGTCGGCGGCGGCAGGCGGGGCGGGCGGCGCCGGCGGCGGCCACGTCACCGCCCCGTCGTGCGTGACCGCCATCGCCCGCGTGATCTCGTCCTGCATGTCGATGGCCGGCTCGGCCCCGCCCAGGTGCTTGACCACGTTCACCAGCACGTTGGCGTACAGCGAGCTGGCCGTGTCCGCCATCCGGCTGGCCAGGTCCGTGTAGCCGATGACCGTGACGCCGTGCTCCACCACCGCCTCGCCCGGCCGGGTGTACTCGCAGTTGCCGCCCTGCTCGCCCGCCAGGTCCACCACCACCGAGCCGGGCCGCATCTTCTCGACCATGTCCTTCAGCCACAGCTTGGGGGCGGGCTTGCCGGGGATCAGGGCCGTGGTGATGACGATGTCGACCTCCGCCGCCTGCTCGCGGAACAGGGCGTACTCGGCGTCGAGGAACGCCTGCGACATCTCCTTGGCGTAGCCGCCGGCGCCCTCGCCGGACTCTTCGATGGTGACCGTCAGGAACTCGCCGCCGACGCTCTCTACCTGGTCCTTGGTGGCTGCGCGGGTGTCGAACGCACGGACAATCGCCCCCAGGTTCTTCGCCGCCCCCACGGCGGCCAAGCCTGCCACGCCGGCGCCAATCACCAGCACCTTGGCCGGCACCAGCCGGCCGGCCGCCGTCATCTGGCCGCCGAAGAACCGGCCGAAGGCGTTCGCCGCCTCGATCACCGCCCGGTAGCCGGCGATGTTCGCCATGGCGCTGAGCGTGTCCATCGACTGGGCGCGGGTGATCCGCGGCACCGCGTCCAACGCTAGGGTCGTCACGCCCGCGTCGGCCAGCTTCTGCAGCAGCTCACCGCTCGTGGCGGGCTGGATGTAGCAGGCCAGCACCGCGCCGCGCGCCATGCGGCCGATCTCTTCGTCCGTGGGCGGGCGGAGCTTGAACACCGCCTCGGCGCCGGACCAAACGGCCCCGGTGTCGGTCAAGACCTGGGCGCCGGCCTCACGGTAGGCGTCGTCCGCGAACCCGGCCGCCCCGCCGGCGGTCGTTTCTACGACGACCTCGTGGCCCAGCTTCGCGAGCTTGGCGACCGAATCGGGCGTGGCGGCGACGCGGCGTTCGCCGGCCGCGGTTTCTTTGGGGATGGCGATCCGCACGGGGGCAACTCGGGTAAGAAAATCAGCGGAGGAAATGCGGGGTGCCGGCCGGCACGCGGCCCGCCGGCCGGGCCAAAAATCTGGGAAACCGGTCAAGCCGACGCCCCGGCCGGCACGATTATCAACCGAGCCGGCGGCCCCGCCAAGGGACGCCGCCCGGGGCCGGCAACCGCAGCGGGCACTAGCCGGCGATCCACCCGGCTTGCTATGCTCTTCGCCAGCAGGCACTCCGCGGGCCACTGCCCCCCAGCGAAAACACTGTGGCGGCCCCCGCGGCAACGCCAAGGCTCCCTTAGCTCAATTGGCAGAGCAATTGACTCTTAATCAATGGGTTCTAGGTTCGAGTCCTAGAGGGAGCACTCAATCTCTTCGCTCGGCGATCTGCCGAAGCTCATCTGCCGCAACGACTTACGCCGTTCTCCTTGATCGGCTCTGCGGCGGTCGGACCAGGATATGACACCGATCTGACACATCCGGGCACACATAGGGCACTCGCGTTGATGGCCCGCAAGCAGGCTAACGGGAACGATGGACTCGTGGCGGGAATGCGTCCCGCTGTGGGAGCATCGCAGTGGCCAGCCTTGAACAAGACCCAAAAACCAAACGCTACCGACTGAGGTTCCGCTTCGGCGGCCGGTCGTGCAAGCGGTCGTTGGGCACGGCCAGCAAACGGGAAGCGATCGCCGCCCAGGTCCGGTTTGAAGAAACCCTCAAACTCGTCCAGAGCGGACGGCTACCGATCCCACCTGACACCGACCCGATTGCCTTCCTGATGTCCGATGGTCGGGCGACTGGGACGAAGACGCATCAACTTGTCACCCTCGGTCAACTGCTCGATTCCTACCGGCAAGACCTGCCGCCGGGGGCCAAGGAAGAGTCAACGCTCTACACCGAGGGCATCCACCTCAAGCACCTGAAGCGGCTGCTCAAGGTGCGGCAATCGGCAGTCAGCCTGTCGCTCAACGACCTGCAAGGCTACGTCAACAAGCGACTGCGGGAATCCCGCAAAGGCAAGCCAATCCGCAGCGACACGATCAAGAAGGAGATCGCCACTCTCCGCGTCGCCTGGAATTGGGGCATCGATCACGACCTGATCGAGAAGGCGTTCCCCTCTCGTGGGCTGTCGTTCCCCAAACGGTCAGAGAAACTGCCTTTCATGACCTGGGACGAGATTACCCGCACGCTGAGGCGTGGCGGGCTTGGACTCGATGAAGAGAACGAACTGTGGGAGTCCCTCTTTCTGCGTCGCGAAGAGGTTGACGAGCTGATCGGACACCTGACAGTCAGTTCGCCGCAACGCTTCGTGCTGCCGATGATCTTGATGGCCGCTCACACCGGAGCCCGTCGGAGCGAGATCGTCCGCTCACGGCTCGACGACTTCGATTTCCACACCGGCCTGGTTCGCCTGCGTGAGAAGAAGCGATCAAGGAAACGGAGTGTTACGTTTCGCTATGTGCCGATGACGGCTGAGTTGCAGCAGACGATGAAGCAGTGGCACGAAACGCGACGCCACGGACAAGAAACCTTCGCCCTGGATGACGGGGCTGCCCTCAACCTCGACACCGCCCGCTACTGGTTCAACAAGGCGTTGACGGGATCGAAATGGTCCAAGCTGCGAGGCTTCCACGTCCTCCGCCACTCGTTCGCCAGCAACCTCGCTGCTGGTGGGGTAGATCAGCGGATTATCGACGAATGGATGGGGCACCAAACCGACGAGATGCGTCGGAGGTATCGGCACTTGTTACCGGATCAGCAGCGGGAGGCCTTGGAGTCAGTGTTTGGAGATAGCCACACGAAAGCCGACCAGCCATCTAGGCTTAGAATGCTGGCGTAGGCCAAGCTGATCGATTCGTCAGCTCCTGTTTTGCGCATCGCCACCGTTTACGAACTCGCGGAAGGGCTGAGGGATAGATTTACTCGGATCTGCTTTTGCGTTCTTGAGGAAGTCCGTTACGCTCTTGCCAAGCTTCGCTGCCCAATCTGGTTCCCGGATGTCGTACACAATTACCCGCAGATGCCGCAGGTCGAATGGGACGTCATCGATTTGCGGTGCAGTTAGAACAACAGGCTTCCCGGCTGCATGAGCTAATCCTAACTCGTAAAAGACGTTGGCATTCCGTTCGCTCAAGTCGGCCAGCAGCACAGTAGACTTCTGCACTTCTTCCCATATCTGTTCAACCACAGTACCTGTGGAGAACAGCTCATCGCCCCTGACCGGCTCGAACCCCGCTTCCTTGATCGCGGGAACATAAATATCGTGGTAGTACCGGTCGAACCAGTTGCCAAACGGCATCATCATGAAGCAAGTGTCGAGATATTCTCGAACGCGTCCGCCAGGAGCTTCTTCAGGGGTGTCATCCGAGGAAACTTCATCTTTGCCTACAGCTGACGATTCCGGCTCCTCAGTGTTTCGAGCACGTGCGTTGAATAGGTTCAGGTACCGCAGATTATCAGTAAAGACCTGCGTGAATGTCTTGACACGATCTCGCGGTATGCTGAATTCTCTTACTACCGTGTTTTCAAAAAACTCATCCTCTGGTATTCGCTTTCCGCCATAGAACTCTTCTACCTGGCGAAAGTCATCAACATTGCGAAAAGCCTCAACAAGGGCTTGTTGCCTTTGGGCCGAAGAACTCGGTGCAACGACGTCTTCGCCAATCTGGGCTAACGATACGGTAGCGTTCTGTCCGCTGCCTTCAACCAAACCGTATTGGTTGGCTGATCGCAGCATGTCGAGGAATCGCCAGTCAGAAGACTGGTTGTATCCTACTGCTTTGACAAGAACGCTGGCCTTCATTGGGTTGCCTGCATTCTTGTCTTCGATTGCTCTCGCTATCAGTAGAGCGTCTTCGAGAGAGTTCTTCGGGAATGTCCAGTTTTTTGGACTAGCAGGTTTGCTCTTCTTTTTGGCTGGCTTCGAAGCCGTCCCTTTCTTTGACGGCGTTTTTTTCTTGGCGCTCTGAGCGGTAGTTTCGGAGGTTGCTTGCTGCTCGGTTTTCTTCTTGGCCATGTCGAACAAGTACTGTTGATTTGGTGGGTGACTTTGCATGTCCGCAACATGATCGAACAAGACAGCCTCTAGAGAGCCTGGCACGCTGACGAGGCTGTCCGACTTGGATTGTAGCAGACTCGCTACCCAGAGTCGCTCAGCCACCCAGCTTTCCTTCAAGGGGTCGGCCTGCTTAAGCCGAACACAGACTTTTGAAGCCTCAGTTGCCCTAGCCGTGCTTTTCTGTTGAGGCCTAGAAAGTAAGCAGCAGGTCGTTGAACCGGATCACACTCTCGCGCTGTCGCTCTGTCGGTAATCACGACACACACCGCGGCCCCTGTTCTTCCCAATGCCTGGCAGGCCTCAGACCAGCTCTGCTGGCTGACGCCAAGCTCTCGCCGTAACTGATACGCCGCTTCAACCACGTCGCTCCAACTGAGTGGCTTCGCACTGAGCGGCAAATAGCCCTGAAAACGCTCACTTGACGCCAAGAGTACCTGCCCGAGCGTGAGGTGCTGTAGCCCCGTGGCTGAAGCCAGATCGTCTGGCTCCGAGGTCTCCGCTACGCTTTTCTGCAAGCAAGCGTCCGAAGGACTACAAGTAATTGATTGATGAGTTGTAGGTTTGTAGTGGGCGAACCGCTGTTCGTTCCTGGACGAACCATTTGCTGTTTCTTGGGGGAAATCTCCACCCTCAGGGGCAACAGTGCTTTCGCCGCTCTCAACCACCACGAGTTCAAGAACACGACTGTGGAGGCTTCTATGGCTCTCAAGGAGTGTCCGCAGCTTCTCCAGGCGGATATGCGTCCGCAGTTGATAGGCAATTGGGTCGTATTCAGACTCCAAGGCCGCGAGTTCGATTGAACCGGCCTCCTCCTCCCGTAGCTCAAGTAACAAAGCCCTGATCTGCCGACGATACCACGAAATTTCTCGTTTGGTATCGAGCCACGCCTGATCGTAGAGTTTCTTCTCGTGCAGCTTCTGCTCTAGCTCGGTGCGAAGGTAGGCCAACGGCGTCAAATCAACACCGTAAGCGTAGAGGATACGTCCAGTCGCTGCGTCACGTTGGCCATAGCGTTTGTGGTTGCCGCTATCGTTCCAGGTGATCGCTCCGATACTGAAGAGTTGCTGCTCTAGCTTTTGGATTTGGCGTTCCGAAACGCCCATATCCAAGGCGGTACGGGCCAACGACTGGTAGACGATCGGGCGGCTCCCCTGCTCCCAGTCGGCGTCTCGGGTGAATGCCATGTAATAGTCGAGCAGTTGGATTGTTCGCGGAGTGAAGCCCGCTTGCTTGCCTACCTTCTTCACGAGAAGTAGTAAGTCGTAGCGGCTGGCGTTTTCCTCCAGGCCGCTGAAGTCGTTGCAGTAGTCGAGCGATTGCCGGTAAGTCGGCGAAGAGGGTCGCCCCCCTCCTCGGCTTGGCTCATGGTGACGCAGTAGAGTGGATAGTGATTGCATATTGATCTAGCGGTCCCTTCTTCAGCCTTACGCCGCAGAACGCGACGCCTGACGCGATGCTCGGGCACAAGAAACCCGTTTCAAAACCATTTTTGATTTGCATCGCAAGTCGAAGAGCGCTAGAGTGAAAGCTCAATTAGCAAAGAGCCTCTGCTCTTCTCACAGAAACCGCCGCTGCAACGGCGGTTTTCTTTTATCAGCAGCTTCGTTTCGGGTAACGCCCTCCTTGGTTTGAGGTTGGTGGGTGATTTCCTCCTCGCGAGTGGAGGAGGGGAAAGAAGCTTCTTCTCAAGGGCAGCGAAAGAATCCCCAAGAAAAGAATCAGTGATTTGACAGTAGCACGTGTCAGGTAGTCAATCAAGTTGACCAATCCTGACAATGGCCTGACTAAACAAATGATATTAACAACAATGGCTTAAGCCATACGCGAGTCACGCGGTCAGATATCGGACTGTCAGACACTGTGGTTGACCCGCGAATCTGACAGCGAATCGGCGGCAATCTTTGCTGGATTCGCCGCTGCGACTGT
>JBCCQL010000087.1:0-10007 GCA_039024355.1 Planctomycetota bacterium | reverse complement strand
TCCCGCACCATCGCCAGCGCGCTGGCCGCGGGGCTGCCGGATGCTTCTGCCCTGATCGTCACCGGCTCGCCCATCGCCGAAGACCAGCACCAGCCGCTTCTCGCCAATAAGCTTCCGCAGGGGATATGTCCGGGCTTCGCCGGCGCCGCTCTCGAACACCAGGTCGCGGATGCCCTCGGGCGCCGGGGCGTTGGCCTCCGCTTCGTCGACGAAGAGCTGCTCGGGCGACTCGGCGCCCATCATGATCATCTTGCCGATCTCGTCGGGCCAGATGCCCTTGTCCGTCAGCATCTGCCGCTTCGCGGCGATCTGCTCGACAGTCATCCCGGTCTGCTCGGCGAGCGCCTCGTCGGTGAGCGTTGCGGCTGGGCTGCCGCTCCCGTAGGTCGATGGCGAAGGCGAATCGACACCGCTGCAGCCGGCCAGCGGCACCGTGAGCAGCAGCGCGATCAGGACCGGTGGCGAAGGCTTCATGCGTAACCGCGGTAAGAGGGATGGATGGCGACCGCGTGAACTCGGTCGGCGGGACCGAGCATAGCATCGACACGCAGACGCGGCGAGCGTGCCACATCGCCGCGCGAATTGTACCGCCGCCACCGCGGCGCGGCAAAACCTCGCAGCGTGGCAGATGCCAAGCCTACCCGCGGCTGCTGCGCGGGGCGTGAAGCGGCTCACACACCGGCGGGCGGCCCGCCGGCATCACTCTGCCATGCGGCGTAAGACGTCTAGCCCGCGGTCGAGCGTTTCTTGCGACGCGACGTAGCTGAGGCGGAAGTGGGTGTCGCGCTGGCTAAAGATGGCGCCGGGGATGATCAGCAGTTCGTGCTCGATCGCGCGGGCGACGAACTCGCTGCCCGTGCCTCGGCCCTCGGGCACCCTGGGGAACGCGTAGAAAGCGCCGCCGGGCTGGGCGACGTCGTAGCCCGCCTCGCGGAGGCCGGCCACCACGTAGTCGCGGCGCCGGCGGTAGCTGTCCACGGTGCCGGTCATGTCGACGCCCATTGCCTCGGCGGCCGCCCACTGGAAGGGCTGCGGCGCGCAGACGAACGTGTACTGCTGCAGCGCGATCATCTTCTGGATCACCTCCGCGGGGCCGTGCGCCCAGCCCACCCGCCAGCCGGTAACGGCGTGCGACTTGCTGAAGCCGTCGACGACGATCGCCTGGTCGTTCCACTGGGCGGGGCTGACCAGCGGGCCGTCGTAGCAGAACTCGCGGTAGATCTCGTCGCTGACCAGGGCGATGTTGCGCTCGGCGGCCAGCTCCGCGATGGCCCGGATCTCGGCCGGGTCCGCCATCACGCCGGTCGGGTTGCCGGGGCTGTTCAGCAGGATGGCCTTGGTGCGTGGCGTGATTGCGGCGGCCACCTTGCCGGCGTCGATCCGGAAGTCTGGGTAGCTGTCGATCGGCACAAACCGCCCGCCGACCATGCCGGTGAGCGCCGGGTACATGACGAAGTACGGGTCGAAGCCGATGACCTCATCACCCGGGTCCACCAGGGCGAGCATCGCCAGCACCAACGCGCCGCTGGTGCCGGAGGTCACCATCACCTGGCGGTCGCCGTGCCCCCACTGCTGGTCGATGCGCGCCTGCAGCTTGGACAGCAGGGCCGGCATGCCCTGCGTGAGCGCGTAGCCGTTTTTGTCCTCGTGGATTGCGGCGACGGCGGCCTGCTTCACCGCGTCGGGCGCCGGGAAGTCTGGCTGGCCGATCGACAGGTTGATCGGGTTCTCGAGCTTGGCCGCCAGGTCAAAAACCTTGCGGATGCCTGAGCTGTCGAAGTGGGCGGTGCGGTCGGCGAGCCAAGGGTGCATGGGCTACACGCGTGGGCGGCAAGAGGGCGGGGGACGGTTACCGGTTTGCAACGCTGGCGGACAACTCACCCAACTCACCCGCGGCGGCGTCCGCCTCCCGGGGGCTGGGCGGCTCGGCCCGGCGGGCGCCTTCCGTGCCGGCGTTCTGCGTGGCGGCTTGTTTTGACGCCGAGCCGAACTGCACCAACGCGACCATCGACAGCACGCCGGCGATGGCGATCTGCTGCTTCGTGGTGATCTGCTCGCCATCAAACACGCCCCACGACAACGCGACAAGTGGCACCACGTAGGTGACCATGCCGGCAAACAGCGGCCCCTGCTGCTGCACCATCCGCACGAACAGCCACATCGTGATGCCGGTGCCCAGGACTCCCAGCAGCGAGACGGCCGCCAACGCCACCGGCAGGTTCTGCCGCACGGCCGGCCCGGCAAGGCTGATGGGTTCCAGCAGCGGCGTGCTCACGGCCAGCGGCAGCAGCACGGCCGCCGGCGCCAAGAGCATGGTGGCCGAGAGGGGCACGGACGCCACGTCGCTCAAGGACCGCCGGAGGTAGGTGTTCGCCACGGCGTAGCTCAGCGGCACGCTGAAGGCCATGGCGAGCATCGCCGGCGTGATGCCACGCTGGCTGCCGTCTTCTAGCAGCAGGGCCATAAACCCAAGCCCGCCCACCACACCGACCAGCTGCCGCCGTGTCGGCCAAACGCCCAGCATGACCGGCGAGACCATGATGGTGAGCAGCGGCGTGAAGGCGACCATCATGCCAAAGAAGCTGTGCCCCGCCCCGCCGCCGATCTGCTTTGCCTGCTCGATCAGGTAGGGCTGCATCACGTAGGGGTAGCCGTTGGCCAGGAGGCCAAAGCCGAGGCAGCCGGCCAGCTTGTCACGCGGGACACGCTCCGTGGGCGACAGCAGCCGCCACAGCAGCAGCATCACGGCCGCCGCCCCCAGCACGCGCCCGGCGCCCACCGCCACGGGGCCGAACGCCTGCAGCGAGAGCGACATCAAATAAAAATTCGACCCGAACAGCAGGCAGACTGCGGCAAACGAGAGGTACGGCACGGCGGGCGATTCACAAGGCGAGGATCGGGCGGACGCCGGGACTGTAGCGTCGCGGATCGGGATAGCCCAGCTCTGCCGGCCTGGGGCACGACGAATCGGACACGCCGCGACGGCCGGCGCCCTATCCACTCAGCGGCCCTATTCAACCAGCGGCCCGAAGCCTCAGCCGAACAGGGCCGCGACTTCGAAACCCACGTCTGGCGCTGCTTGGGGGGCCGGAGCGAGTTCGCCGGCCGCGTGAACGGTCTTCACGCCGTACGCCTGCCCGGCCGGTTCGCGGTATACCTCGAGCCGCCGATCAACAAGGTTGACCACCCAGTACCCCGGGATGCCGGCCGCGGCGTACGCCGCCAGTTTCTCGCCGCGGTCGTAGCCGAGCGACGAGTCGGCGACCTCGATCACCAGCAGCACCTCGTCCGGGCCGGGGTGCTGCGTGCGGTAGCTCTGCCGCTTGACGACGGCAACATCGGGCTCTGGCGCGCTTCTGCTGTCGGGCAAGCGGATCGGGCTTTGGGGGCGGACCATCAGGCGGCTGCGGTCCATGCCCCGCGTCGCCCAGTCGACCAGGATCGCGACAACATCGGCGTGCTCGTAGCCGATTGGCGACATCTCGACGATCTCCCCGTTCAGCAGTTCGACACGCATTTGGTGAGGGTGGCCAAAGGCGCCGCAGGCCACCATGTGCTCGTACTGCGCTAGCGAGAACTTCGCCGTGGTGACGCTCATGGCGTGGCTCCGAGAATGCCCTGCTTACCCGCCCCGAGTGTAACACAGCCCGGCAAGACGCAGGGCAACACTCCGCGAGGGCCGTTCGCGCCGTCCTTCAGGAGCCGTGGGCTCGGCCCGGGTGGGGGCTGCGGCTAGCGGACACGCACGCGGAACTGCAGCACGCCGCCCTCGCCCGGCTTGACCGGCTGGGTGATCTCCCACCGCAGGATGAGCGACCCCGCGCCGTTCTCGCTCGAAGAGAACTGGGCGTCGACGCTGGCCTCAGCCGAATCGTCGACGTACTGCAGGCGGGTGGTCAGGTTGTCGACAATCGTCACGTTGCCGATCTCTTGCGTGCCGACGTTGTCGAAGCGGAGCGTGAAGCTGATCTCGTCGCCCGGCGCCGCGTGGCTGGCCGACGCCAGCTTCACCAGCCGCAGGCAGGGCTTGCCGCCCTCGCCGGCGTACATCACGCCCGGCGTGACCGTGCCACGCATCAACGTGGCCGTGCGGGCGTTGATGGTTACCTGGGCCGCCTGGTCGGCGGTCCAAGTCCGCGCGGCAACCGTCGCACTAGCGAGCCACGGCTTCTCGGTGTTGTCGATCACGCCCAGCCGGATGATCTTCAGGTTGCAGTACGGCTTGATCAGGTCCCGCAGCTCGCGGATCACGACGCGTGCTTCGAACTCGCCCGGCTGCTGCCGATTGATAAGCAGGCCGGCCGGGTTCTCGCCGATCTTCGTCACCGGCGGCACCTGCTGCAGCGTGGTGCTGGCCAGGTCTTCGCGCTCGGCCACGGCTAGGGCCATGTCGTCCTCGAAGACGTTGATCAGCTCGCGGTTGAGGCTCTCCGACGCGTTGACCACCCGGCGTACCGCGCCGAAGCGCGGGGCGTAGATGCAGACGCGGTTGCTGGGCGTCACCAGCACGCGGCCGTCGACCGTGTCGTAGTGGGCGACCGTGTCTTCCTGCTCGAGCCCGTCGATCGACCAGTCGCCCCGCACGCCGACGGGCGGCCCGCAATCGCCGCCGTCGCACAGGTACTCGTCGATGGGCCCACGCACCGCGCAGCCCGCCGTGCCGCACGCCGCGTTGATTCCGCAACCATTGGGCGAGCAGCCTGGCCCGAGCGGTTGGCATTCTAGCGCGTTTGACCCGGCCGCCGCGTCGTGGCCAACCAGCTTTAGGGTAGAGCGGCTGGGGTCGTCGCCGCTCTCTGGATCGCCGGCGTTTTGCCCATTGCCGCCGCGTTCCATGCTGGCGGCCAAAGCGTCGACACTGGCATCCCACCGCACGGGAACCGCTGTGCACGAGCACAGCATGATCATCACCGCGGCGATCAGCAGCCCGCGGAACCACGCAGGCAGCAGCGGCGATATCGGCTCGGCGGGCATCGGCTCAAGCACTCGGGCGTTGGCTAAAACATGGGACGACGAAAGCGCTCGCTAGCCCACCCCGCCAGGGGTGCGGCCCACGCCTCGCGGCGTGGGCTTCGGGAGTTCTGCGAAAGCTTTGGGAATCTCGCATTTGTGCGCGAAGGATCAGCACACGGAGCTTCAGTACGGTAAGACCCTGTCGACGGGGGACCGTTCGGTCGCGTCCGCTCGGGCGCCGTCGACGTTTTGCTGCGTGACCGAGCCAATCTCGGGGCGGACGAACGCGCCGCGGCTCTCCTCGCCGTACAGCCGGATCGGCGGGTCGCCATAACCCAGCGGGCCGCCCGGCAGGCGGCTGCCGATCCGCAGGATCGCCACCGGGCGGCCGAGCATGTCGGCCACCAGCAGCGGGTCTTGGTCCGGCCGCGCCTCGAAGTACTGCTGCTCACGCCGGCCGTCGACCATCGCCTCGGCCACGGGCAGGGCCTGCGTCGGGTCTTCGACGTAGATCACCCGTGTGACGAACGACCCGGCGGCGGCCATCCTGAGTTCCTCGGCCGTCAGCTGCACCGGGATCGGGAACCGCGCCGCCTTGCCCGGTGGCGGGTACAGGCGGCCGATCAGCTCGACCGTTGGGTAGACCTCAACCCGCTGGTCGTTGAGCACGCCATCGACGCGGAACCGGTACACGGCGGCCAGCTTCAAGCCGACCTTCAGCGACCCGGCGTACGCGGTGGAAAACCCACCGCCCGAGACCGCCGCCACCGCCACGCCGGGCGGCGTTTGCACCTCGACCGGCTGCACCCACGCGGCGTCGCAAGCCGACAACGGGCCGTTCCTCAGCAGCCGCTGGCTGCCAATCGCTCCCGGAGGCATGACGCCGGCGTGCAGCCAATGCCGCTTGGGGACTTGGGCCGAGGCGGTATCGCCCGGCACAAGCCCCGCCGCCAACGCCACAAGCACCAAGCCGGCGGCGTGCGTCGCCCACGTAGGGCGACGGCTGAGGGAACGGACCGTTATCGTCAGGTTTTGCATGGGTGTCGGGCGTGGCTGTTCGAACGCGGGCTTGCCTGCTGACGGCAGCTTGGGAGGCTCACTCGCAATCGGCCGGGCACGAGTCGCCCTTCTTCTTCAGCAGGCTCAGCGGTCCGGCCAGCGTGCCGCCGAACAGCCGGAATGGCGCCCGGTGCGTCTCGTCGATGTGCACCCGGTTGACCGGCGCCGGGTAGTTCATGCCTGGGCGCTGCTTGACGGAAATGTTCACGTGCTTGGTTGGCCCCGGGATCGCCATCCGCGTGCGGTTGGTCATCGCGTGACGCTTGAGACCCGCCGGCACGCCGTGCGGGATGTGCGGCGGGCCCGGCAGGCCGATGGGCGTGCCGGTGATGGGCAGGCCGTACTGTGTGCCGGCGATCATGTGCGGCGGCACGGGCTGCGGGGCGAAGCCCGACGTCGGCATGCCGGCCGGCACGGGGCCGCCCATGCCCGGGCCCGCCATCATCGGGCCACCCATCGTTGGCCCGCCCATCTGGATGTCGCACGAGCCGTCCGGGCAGTACTGCATCTGGGCCGCCCGGTCGTCCGGCGCCTCAGGCTGGGCGTAGTCCGCCGGCGAGGGCATGTCTTCGCCCGTGTACTCGGCGGGGAGCACGCCGCCCTCGTACGTGGGCTGGCCGCCGGTCTCTAGGTTCTTGTTGCCGATGCGGATGATGGCCAGGATCGATCCCCGCTTGTCCGCCTCGGCCACCGGGTCGCAGCCCGGGTCGAGCCGGGTGCTCACCAGCGTCTCGACGCCGGCCAGGGCAAGCTCCTGGAACTCGGGGTCCGGCAGGTAGACCACCTTGGTCACGAAGTTGCCCGACAGCACCTGGTCGAAGTCTTCCTCGGTGAACTGCACAGGCACCGGGGCGTGGGCCAAGTAGGCGTCGGTGCGTGGCGTGACGGGGGCCACCTCGAGCGTCGGGTACAGCATCACCGACGGGCGGCCGGGGATGTTCGACAGCTTCAGCCGGTAGATGGCGCCCTGCGGGAAGTCTTGCCGGCTTGGCACCACCAGCGGGGCGGAGTCAAACACGCCGCCGCCCGAAACGCTCCACGAGACCTGCAGCCCCTCTTCGCCGACGAACGCGATCTGTGACGTGGTGGGCGGGCCCATCATGCCGCCCGCGCCGCCGTAGCAGCCGCCAGGGCCGCCCGCGCCGCCCTCGCAGTACTGCACGGGTTGGATACCGCCGCCTGCGCTAGCCGGTGCGCCGGGCACGCCGGCGATGTCGCAGCCGCCGGGCCCGCAGCCGCCGCCCATCGGCCCGCAGCCCGGCGTCGAACCGCCGGGCCCGTAGAACGGGCCGCCGCCGGGGGCGCCCATCGTCATTTGATTGCCAACCGGGATCACGCCCGGGCCGGGGCCGCCGACGCCGGGGCCGGGGTGCTGGATCTGCTGCGCGGGCGGCAGGTTGTACGCCAGGCGCCCGCCACAGCCCACGGCGGTGACCGCTACGAGGGCCAGCAAGTTTGTCAGACAGAGCCTTCTACGCATCAGGTTTCCCCCTCCGTGGTAGGCCGCCGATGGCCACTGGGCTGCATTGTGTGTGGGCTATTCGTGTGTGGGCTGTCGGTGTGGGCGGTGTTGGTGGGCCGTGCTCGTGGTCTTCTTGCGGCGCTCGCGTGCCGTGGCTGTCAGCGGCGACACCCATTGCTTGCTGCTCCGGTGCTTTTTGCCGCTCACGGGCGCCGGTCGGCAGGCCCGCTAGCGTCGCCGGCAAGCGGCATGGACGGCGGCTGCTCGCCGGAACTACACTCCTCCGCCACTCGCTGGGCCCGTTAAACATTGGGCCCGCCAACCGCTGGGCCGGCCAACCCTGCTGTTCGGCCGCTACGCAGTCCGTGCAGGCCAGGCGCACTGCCCGCCGCGGATGGCCACGCCTGATACGGATCGGCGGCGCCGAAGCTGAATCTTTGGCAAAACCCCTAAAACCAGCGCATGAAGAGCAGCCTACGCAGACTGACACCCGCGCTCTTGCTGGTGGGCCTGGGCGTCGGCGTGTGGCTGGGCCTGCCGGCGATGCGGCGCCTCGCGTCTGGACCGGGGCCCGCCGAGGCGACGCTGGTGGATTCGCCGCTGGCACAAATCCAGGTCGAAGGCGCGACGCCAACAACCGTCAACGCCGCGGCAGCCGCACCCAACACCGCCAGCCCCAACACCGCCGCCCGAGACACCGGCGGCAACGTCGTCGCAGCGCACTGCTTGGCCGCGGTGGAGCGTTACGCCTCGATCCGGGCCGACGTCGTGCAGTCCGGCTACGCCGCCGGGCAGCCGGTCGAGACCGCCGGCATGTACCTGCAGGCCGACCGCGGCAGCCGCACCCGCTTCAGCCTCGAGCTGCGTGGCCGCATCGGCGGGGCAGCCGCTCGCATCTGGCAGGTCTCCGACAGCCGCTTCTTGTGGACCGACGTCGCGTGGATGAGCCAAGACGGCACGCCCGGCCGGCAGAGCGTCCACCGGGTCGACCTGCGGAAGGTGCGGCTGCGTGCCGCCCGCGACGCCCAGCCCGGCGTGGAGCCGTCGCCCGGCGCCGCCACGGCCGAGCACACCGGCGCCGGGCCGTGGCCGCTGGCCGGAGGGCTGCCCATGCTGGTCGGGTCGCTGGTCGAGCGTTTCGACTTCGGCACGCCGCGGCACATGAACCTGCGGAACGAGCCGGTGTACGCCATGATCGGCGTCTGGAAACCCGCGGCACATGAGCTGCTGCGAGAAGGCCCCGACGACGCCGACGCAGGCTTGGAGCGGTTGCCGCACCACGTGCTGATTGCGGTTGGCATGCGCGATCACTTCCCGCACCGCATCGAGTACCGCAGCCGGGAGGACCTGCTGTCGGCGGCGGCGTTGCCCGACGACGCACGCTTCCGCGACAGCCGCGCACCCCTGCTCAAGCTGGACTTTTTGAAGCCGAGGTTCAACCAGCCGGCCCCGGAGGGCGTGTTCGCCTACAAAGAGCCCGAGGGCGTCCCCTTTGCCGACATCACCGGCCGCCGGCTGGCGTTGCTCGCCGAGCGGACCGAGCCGCCGCAATCGCCGACGCGTTCCGCCGCACGCGGGGCTACATCAAGTGATCGACGGCGTTGACGGTCAGAGCGGTCGCGCGGCCGTCCTTCCACTGCACCACATTCACCGCGCAGTTCATCACGGGCACACCGGCCCCGGCGCCCGGAACGATGCCTAGCAGCGAGCCCATGTAGGTGCGGATCACGGCGCTGTGAGCGACCACGACCAACTGCTGGCCGATGGACTGCTGCATCACGGCGTCGAGCGCCCCGCGTGTGCGTTCGAGCAGCCCGGCAATGGTCTCGCCGCCGGGGTAGCCAAACGTGCTGGGGTCGGAGCGGAAGCGGGCGTAGTTCTCTGCGTCGCCGGCCTGGATCTCGGGCCAGGAGCGGCCCTCCCAATCACCGACGTCGGCCTCGATAACGCCCGGCATCGCCTCGACGCTTAGGCCGTGCCGCTCCGCGATGGCGCCGGCTGTTTCCATGGCCCGCTTCATTGGGCTCGCGGCGATACGCGTTATTGGCCGGGCCGCCAGCACGCCGGCCACGCGCTCGGCCTGCTCTCGGCCCAGATCGCACAGCGGGCCGTCGATGCCCGAGCCCTGCAGCCGCGGCGGCTTCTGCAGGTTGTGGGGCGTCGCGCCGTGGCGGATGAGGTAGAGCAGGCACGCGCCCGGCTCGGGGCAGGGGATCAGCGGGGGCATAACGCGGCGCCGGCAGCGGCGGCTTCTGGAGGGCGGGGCTACGGCAACGCCGCGGTGGGAGGAGTGGCGGGCTCTGAGGTCGCGGCAGCCTTATCCGGTGCGGTAGCTGATTGGCGGCCGGCGAGCAGGGCGGCGGCCTCGATCGCGGCGACCATGCCGGCGGTCTCTGCAACGCCGCGCCAAGCGAGGTCCGGCGCGGTGCCGTGCGCGACGCTGGTCCGCACGATGGGCAGCCCCAGCGTGACGTTCACCGCCGCGTGCATGCCCAGCAGCTTCAGGGCGATGTGCCCCTGGTCGTGGTACATG
>JBCCQL010000086.1:0-10015 GCA_039024355.1 Planctomycetota bacterium | reverse complement strand
TGCCACGCATCCCCAGCGGCGTGGTGGTGGGCGGCGACACGGTCGAGGGCTGGAGCAACCCGGTGCTGTTTGTCCGCGGCAAGCTGTCGGCCGGCGACACCGACGCCGCCTCGGACCTGGTGCACAAGTACGCGGAGATGTTCAACCTGGTGCTGCTGGCCAACGTCGGCCGCGACGAACAGTCCGGCTACTACCTGGACAAGGTAGCGCTGGGCTTCTCGACGCCCATCCGCGGCAAAAACGTGGTGATCACCAGCGGCACCCACAAGCAGCTGGGCGCGAACCTGGGTTTCATCGGCGGCAGCGTCTTCTCCGGCAACGAGGAGGCGCTGAAGGACGCCGTGCAGGTGGCCCGCTACCGGCACGGCATGATCATGGACGCGCCGACGCTGATGAACGTCGACGGGCGGCACGTGCTGCGTAAAGTGCGGCACTTCTTCTGGGTCTCGGCCAAGACGGGCGAGCTGGGCACGCTGGTCTGGACGCTCGAGGACACGGGCGAGGCCAACTACCGCGTGGTCGGGTCGGACATGCAGCTGCTGCCCCCCAACATGCACGAGCAGCGCGACATGCACGTCGACGGCGCCGCGTTCACGCTGGGCATCCCCAGCAAAACGGCGTTCGCCCTGGTGCGGGTGCCGCAGGGGCAACGCGTCCCCATCAGCGAAGACCTCCGCGCCGCCCTGGGCGTGCGGAGCTTCAACCAGTCCAGCTACGTCCGGCTGCTGACGCGGGTGAGCGGCGCGATCAAGGCCGCGCCGCTGGCCGCGAACCGCTGAGCCGGTCGCCGGCGCCTCAGGCGGTGCGGCCACAAGACCGCGTGCGGCCGAGTCACGAAAACCGCGGCGCCAGCCGGCCGACGATCGTGTCGCCGATGGCCAGCGACGCGGTGGCCGCGGGCGACGGGGCGTTCACCACGTTCATGACGCGTGGGCCCGCCGAGATGAGGAAGTCGTCCACCAGATCGCCGTCGGGCAAGACGGCCTGCGCGCGGATGCCCGCAGGCGCCGGGATCAGGTCGCCCGCCGTGATGTCGGGCACCAGCCGCTGCAGCGCCCGCACAAAGGCCGCCTTGCTGACGCTCCGCCACGCCTCGCCGGCGCCCATCCGCCAGTGCCGGGCGGCCAGCCGGAGGAAGCCGGTGTAGGTGAGCGACCCCGCCAGGTCCGCCAGGTCGATGCTGGTCTTGGTGTAGCCCTCGCGGGCGAGTGCCAGCACGGCGTTGGGCCCGCACTCGATCGACCCGTCGACCATCCGCGTGAAGTGCACGCCGAGGAACGGGAAGCGGACGTCGGGCGTCGGGTAGATCAGGTTCCGCACCAGCCGCCCCGCCTCGGCCGTGAGCTTGTAGTACTCGCCGCGGAAGGGGACGATGCGCGCCTCGCTTGCGGCGCCCGAGAGCTTGGCGACGCGGTCGCTCTGCAGGCCCGCGCAGTTGACGGCCTGCTGCGCCGTGAACGCCCCGGCGGGCGTCTCGACGGTTACGCCGGTTTCCGTCGTGCGGATGGCGGTCGCTTCGGCGCGGGTCACGACGCTGCCGCCGGCGTCGGCGATCCGCTCGGCCAGCCGCTCGGCGACGGCCACGTAGTCGACGATGCCGGTCGACGGGACGTGCAGCGCCGCCACGCCCGCGGCGTGGGGCTCGTAGTCTTTCAGCCGCTGCGCGTCGATCAGTTCAGACGCGACGCCGTTGGCCTCGCCGCGGCGCCGCAGGTCCTCGAGCGTGGCGACCTGCGGCTGCTCGACCGCGACAATCACCTTGCCGCACCGCTCGAACGGGATCGACTCCTCGCGGCAAAAGTCTTCGATCGCCTGCTTGCCGGCCAGGCATAGCTGTGCCTTCAGCGAGCCGGGCCGGTAGTAGATGCCCGAGTGCAGCACGCCCGAGTTGCGGCCCGTTTGGTGCGTGGCGACGGTGCTCTCCTTCTCGAGCACAACCACCCGCTTGCCCGGGAACCGCTGGCCGAACCGCAGCCCGGTCGCCAGGCCGACGATGCCGCCGCCGATCACAATCAGGTCGCACTGGCTCATAGGCTGGCAGTTCCTGTCGGGGCGTAAACCGTAGCTCGGCTGCAGGCCGGTTGGTGGGGCGGCGGGCGGGACGCGGCTTGCGTGACGCTCGGGCCGCCGGGGCCGCTAGCCCTTCTTCGGCGTGCGGAGCTTCGCCTCGACACTCTCGACCTTGCCGCGGAGGCGGCCCGACGCGCCCCGCCGGTAGTCGAGCTTCGCCGAGCAGGTGACCCGCGGGTGCCGCTCGGCCAGCAGCTCGACGCAAGCCTGCATGACGCCAATCACGGGCCCGAGCTCCCCTTCGACGATCGTCCCCATCGCGTGCAGCTCGTAGTCGAGCCCGCTCTGTTCGATCAGCTCGACGCACGCCGCGACGTCGTGGCTGACGCTTTCGCCGGCGCCCAACGGCACAACGCTCAGCTCTAGCAAGACCATGCAGCCAGTTTGCCACGGGGTGTTTGATGTGCGGGCGGTCGTGAGATCTCGGGCGCGTGAGACGTCAGGCGCGTGAGACCTCAGGCGCGTGAGATTCGCCACGCGCGTGCTGGCGCCGCTATCAGGGGTCATCAATTTTACTCCGCTTCTCGCGGCGGGTCGATGCAAAGCTGGCCTGCGAGGCGGGCGGCCGCCGATAGGTTCTGGGGTATGGGCCGGCCGGCCCTTGCGGTACTGTTCGCACGGTGGCCTGCGCCCGCACGCAACGCCGCCAACGCTCGACGCCTGCGGCGGAACCTCGCCTCACGATCTTCATGCTCAAGGCCCACCCTCAACCGCCACGCACGGTGCGTCTCTGGCTGCTGCTGGCGTTGTCGCTCGGCGCGGCGCCGGCCGGTGCGCAGATGGACGACCCCTTCCTGCGCTCCAGCTTCTACGGCCCGGTGGTCGATCACCCGCCGGCGGACGCGGGCGTCGACGTCGCGCTGTTTGACGCTCGGGCGGCGGATGGTGGGGCATCGGTGGCAGCGGGCCTCTTTGAGACGCAGAACACCGCCGGCCCGCTCAACGCGCGGCAGGTAAACTCAGGCGCCGTCCGGCCCGCCGGCTACGGCGACGGCTACGGCGCCAACTACGGCGTGCCCGGTCTGGATGGCTACGGCTGCCAGCCGGGCGGGTACTTCTGGCAAGTGCTGCCGGACGGCCTGATCTACCGCTCCTACATGGCCGGCCCACGCGAGCCACGCCTGGGCACGCAGTTCATCCACACCAAGAACGTGGTCGAGCGGAGCCAGGCGCTATGGGACGGCACCGTCGGCGGCCGACGCGGCATCTTCCGCTACGGCACGGGCGACCCGCTGCGGCCCGAGGGCTGGCAGGTCGACCTCGAAGGCGCCGCGATCGTGCGGCTGAACATCATCGAGGACCGCGACGTCGACGCCTCGGACTTCCGCTTCGGCGTGCCCGTCACCTACGGCCGCGGCAACATCCAATACAAGTTCGGCTACTACCACCTGAGCTCCCACCTGGGCGACGAGTTCATCGTACGCACCGGGTCGACCGACCGGGTGAACTACGTCCGCGACGCGCTGCTGGCCGGCGTCTCGTACAACCCGACGCCCTCGTGGCGGCTCTACGGCGAGGTCGCCTTCGCGGTCTTCACGGCGGGCGGCGCCGAGCCGTGGGAGTTCCAGTTCGGCGCCGAGTACGCTAGGCCGGGCGCGACGGGCGTGTACGGCACGCCTTTCTTTGCGACCAACGCCCACCTGCGGGAAGAGATCGACTTCGGCGGCGACTGGACTACGCAGCTCGGCTGGCTGTGGCGTGGGGCGTCGGGCAGCACCCTGCGTGTCGGCCTGCACTACATGAACGGCAAGTCGACGCAGTACCAGTTCTTCGACTCCAACGAAGAGCAGATCGGCTTCGGCGCCTGGTACGACTTCTAGCCGGCGGCACGGCCCGTGGCTTCTGCCGACGGCGCCACCGCATCGCCTTCGAGCGCAACGACGCATGGCATCGCGGGCGCCACGCTTTGGGAGACCGCGATGCGCTGCAAGTCGGCGGCCTTGTGCTCCACGTTCTTGCTGTTGACGCTCCTCGCTCGGGCCACGCAGCCGGCTAGCCCAACAGAAACGCCCGAACCGCTGCCGGCGGACACGCCAAGCCAGCCACCCGGCGCCAACGCGAGGCCGCGTGCCGAGGCCGACGAGTACCTCGAGCTCTACGGCATGTTCGCCGAGGCGGTCACCCGAGTCGAGCTGAGCTACGCCAAGCCGGTCGACCGGCGGCGGCTGGTCGAGTCGGCGATCCGCGGCATGCTGGCGGAGCTGGACCCGTACTCGGCGTACTTGGGGCCGGAGCAGCTATCGCGGTACGAGCAGAAGTTTACGCCGCCGGGTAACCGCCGGCCGGAGCCGACCGTCGCCGGCGTGGGCCGCGACGCGGCCGGCGGCTGGCGGTACGCGGTGCACGAGCGGCCGCGGGTCGCGTGCGTCGCGGTCGCGTCATTCCGCCAAACTACCGCCGGCGAACTCCGCGACGCGGTGCGGGCCGTACAGGCATCCGGCGCCGCGGGGCTGATCCTCGATCTCCGCTCCAACCCCGGCGGGCTGCTCACGGCGGCCGTCGACGTGGCCGACCTGTTCCTCGAAGCCGGCGTGATCGTCTCGACCCAGGGGCGGGGCACGGAGCCGCGGGCTTGGAACGCTACCGCCGGCGGCGCCGTGACGGGCCTGCCGCTCGCCGTGCTGGTTGACCGCCGCACCGCGAGCGGCGCCGAGGTGGTGGCCGCGGCCCTGCAGGACAACGGCCGGGCGGTGGTGGTCGGCGAGCGGACCTGGGGCAAGGGGAGCGTGCAGAACGTCTTCGAGATCGCCGACGGCCAGGCCGCCGTGAAGATCACCACCGCTACGTACTTCCGCCCCAGCGGCGTGAACATCCACCGCTTCCCCGGCATGGGCGACGAGGCCGCCTGGGGCGTCTCGCCCGACCAGGCGTGGACGCTTGCGGTAACCGGCGGCGAGCGCCAGGCTGTAGCAAGCCGGCGTAGCGCGTTGCTTGCCGGGCAGCCGGCAGGCGAGCCGCCCAACGATCGGCAGCTGCAGCTGGCCGTCCGCGCGGTGCTCGACCGCATCGCCAACCCACCCGCTAAGCCACCCGCCGACACCGAGGCCGGGGCCCGCCCGCGGCGACGCCCTCGGTCCGACGACGCCCCATGAAGATCCTCTGCCTCGAAACCACCTGCGACGAGACCGCGGCCGCCGTGGTGACCGACACGCTCGACGTGCTGTCGTCGGTCGTGGCGTCGCAGGAAGACCTGCACCAACGCTTCGGCGGCGTAGTGCCGGAGATCGCCTCGCGGGCCCACGCCGAGCGGGTGCTGCCCGTGATCGACCAGACGCTGAGCAAGGCGGGCGTTGGGCTGGGCGACCTCGACGCGATCGCCGTCGCCAACACGCCGGGGCTCTCCGGGTCGCTGCTCATTGGGCTGGCGGCGGCCAAGACGCTGGCGGCCGCCTGCCGCCTGCCGCTGGTCGCCGTGAACCACCTGCAGGCGCACATCTATGCGTGCCGGATGGTCGACGGGTCCGGCGTGTTCCCCTGCGTCGGGCTGATCGCCTCGGGCGGCCACTCGAACCTGTTCCGCTGCGACGGGCCCACGGACTTCGCGCCGCTGGGCGCCACGATCGACGACGCCGCGGGCGAGGCCTTCGACAAGGTCGCCAGCATGCTGGGCCTGCCGTACCCCGGCGGGCCGTCCGTCCAGAAGGCGGCCGAGGCGGGCGACGCCACGCGGTTCGCCTTCCCGCGGCCGCTGCTGGAGGACGCTTCGCGCCTCGCGTTCAGCTTCAGCGGGCTGAAGACGGCCGTGCGGTACCAGATCGCCGGGCCCGGCAAGCCCGCGCCGGCGCCGGACAGCCTGACCGCTACCGACGTGGCCGACATCGCCGCCGGCTTCCAGGAGGCGGTGGTCGATTGCCTGGTCGGCAAGTCGGAGTTGGCGCTGCGTCAAACGGGCTTCGGCACGCTGTGCATCGGCGGCGGCGTCGGCGCCAACGCCCGGCTGCGGGAGCGGTTTGCAGGGTCGGCCGAGCGGCTTAGCTACCGCCTGCACATCGCGCCGCTGAGGCTCTGCACGGACAACGCCGTGATGGGCGCTATTGCCGTTGAACGGCTGGCGGCCGGGCTGACCGAGCCGCTCGACCTCGACATCTCGCCGGGTCTGGTCCGGTAACGCCCACACAAAACACACGCACCCCGCGACGCTCGCCGCGGGGTGCGTGCCGGTGCTGTTCGCCGCGGTGCGGCGGCTAGTATCCTCGGCGGCAGTTGGGGCAGTCGGCCGGCGGGCCGAAGTACCCGGGCTGCGGCGTGTAGTACGCCGGCAGGGCCGACGCCGGATCGACGTAGTAGCCCCGCTCGACCATCGAAGGCTCGGGCTGGATGGTTACCGGGTCGTTGACAACCGGCTTGGCGACGGTGATCCGCCGGGCGGTGGACGACGCCCGGCGCCGGGCGGTGCCCCGCTCGCCCGACTCGTACCGCTTGAGCGTTGCCGCCCACTCTTTCTCCGACATGACGCCCGCCTGCTTGTGCAGGATGACGGAGCCCGACTTGTCGATGATCGCCATGAACGGGAACCGCTTGGCGTTGAACACCTCGGCTACCTTCTGGCCGTACTCGGTCGCGACGCTGACGCGGCACAGGTCGTACGCTTCGAGCCCGTCGGCGGCGTTGGCTTCGGCGGCCGGCGCCGCTTGACTCGCCGCCGGGCCGCCCTCGATCACCACCAGCAGCGGGCGTTGGTCAGAGCGGGTCTGCGCGAGCGCCTTGCCGTAGTCCGCCTCCCACTGGGGCGTAGGGGGCGTGACGGCTAACGCCAGGGTGACAGCGGCCGTGGGTAAAACAGCAAGCATCGTGCTACTCCTTTCGGGAGCCGGACAACGATCACCCGGGCCGCTGGCCACTGCCGGCGGAGCCACGCGTGAGCGTCGTCTGGACGCGTAGATGGGGAACACCCCGCGAGCCTTCCGTAGCCGATCCTTCCTCGGCGTGGAGCCTCTAGGGCAGAGTCCGAAACAGGGCCAGGGTTGCCGGGGTTGATCGAAGACCCGAAAGCGGGGCCGGGTCTAGAGCATGCTTCCGTTAGTCGCAGCGTCGCTAGCTGACTGCGGCGGCGGCTGGCTTCGTCGGCCTGCATCGGCGATGCACCACATCGCCTGCTTCGGCCTCCTCGCCAGCCTTGCCTCGCCAGCGCCATCGACGCTACGACTAACGGAAGCACACTCCAACGGTGGCGCCCGTCGATGGGCGCCGTTTCGGCATCGTCCTGGGCGACGCACGCCCGCCGGGCGTGACTAATCGCTGCCTTTGTGACCGGTTCTCGTCGGCTTGTTGCGGAACGCACACTCACCCACTCGGGGTGAGACACGGCGTGAACCCAAAGCCACGAGCCGTCACACGCGGAGCAACCTACCGAACGACGACCGGGTTACAAGGGGAAGGTATGCCGGTCGTGCAGAAACGGTAAGCAGCGGCGCCGCGAATTTCTGCGCAGGCCGGCTCTGCGATCCGCGTGCGTGAAACTAAGGCGTTTTCGAGAAACGGCTTGCGCCCGTTCCTTATCACCGCCGGCGACGCGGTTGCTTTTGCCGGACCGGTGCAAAAGCCAGAGCGTTGCAGAAACGCCGGGCGTAAAGTGGGATTTTTGGGGTTTCTGCGGCGATTATTCGCCACCGGCCTTCGATGCCGTCCCGCCCTTGACAGAACGTACGGTGACCTCGATCGGACCGCCGCCCGTCACCAGCCACCGGACGTACACCGCCGACTTGCCGGGCACGCTGTCCAGCCGCACCGCCGTGGGCTGTCGCGTGACCTCCGTCGCCCGGTCGAACAGCATGGTGCGGGAAGTCATCGCCGTGACGACCTCGGCGCCCGAAAGCTCGACACGGTCCGGCGGCGTGATGCCGTTGGCTACGTCGTGCCGGGCGCGGGTCGGCGTCAGGCGGCGGTTGACGATCGTGGCGGTCACCTGGCGTAGCCCGCGGCCCAGCGGCTGGACGTCCACCGAGTCGACCTCGACCAGCGGGCCCTCATCGGCGTGCAAGAGGGTGAAGGCCATGTTGCGGTGGCACTCCTCCTCCAGCATGAACGACGGCGGCTGCCGGCCCCAGGTCTTCTTCTGCCCGCCCACCTCGATGGACCCGTACTGCGGGTGATCGACGGGCGTCCAATCGGCGTAGCCGTCGCCGAACAGGAGCAGCCGATCGAACTTGTAGCGGTCCTCGGCCGAGCCGATCGGCCCGCCGCCCGATTGCTGCCGGAACAGGTTGAACGGCGTGTTCAGCTCGTTGGTGAAGGCGAAGACGCCCCGCATGGCGAAGAGCCAGTCGTGCTCACCGCCCCACACCTCGTACAGCCCGGTGCCGGTCTCTAGGTACTTGTAGCCGGGCAGCATCTGCTCGCCGCGCTCGGCCAGCCGGTCGAACACGGCGATGTCTTCCCGCGGCCAGCGGTCGGACCGCGAGCCCGGCCCCCGCAGGATCATGCCGCCCGTGTTGTGGTAGCTCTGCCCGCCGGCGATGTTCGGGTGCGCCGTGATGAAGTCGGCCACCAGGCGGTTCGCCTTGATCGAGAACGGGTAGCGGTACGCCCCGCGTTGCACATAGGCGGGCTGCCACTGCCAGGCCCAGTCGCGGTTGGGGTCGTAGTAGCCGTCGCCGTCTTCATTGACGCGGCCGTCGCCGTCGTTGTCGTAGCCTTCGGGGCCCAGCAGCCGGTACCGCGTAACGCCGGCGGCGGGCGGCGCGTCGGGGTCGATCCGCATGACACGCCCCGGGTACTTGTCGTGGGCGATGTAGTCCCCGTGCGGGTCGACAATACGCATGCTGGTGATGCTGCCGTCGCCGTCCATGTCCTCGGGCGGGTCTTCGTCGAACAGGCCGTCGCGGTCGTCGTCCACGGGCATCTGCCCACCGCGGGGCGAGTGCGTCGTGTTGGGCTCCTGCATGTGGGCGTCGCGTGAGTCGGGGCTCATCATCGGCATCAGGTAGATCACCCGCTCGCGGAGCAGCCTGGTGGTGAAGTCGCTCCGGCCGGCCGTCTCCGCCAGGTACCACGCCGTGTACAGCACGACGTCCACGGCCTGTACCTCGTTGGCGTGGATGCCGCCGTCGATCCAGAAGCCCGGCCGGGCGTCCTCGGCCGCCTGGTCGCCCGACTGGTCGGTGATGGTCATCACCCACAGCTCGCGGCCGCCGTAGCTCCGGCCCAGGCTCTGCAGGCGGCACCACTCCGGATGAGCCGCGGCGATCTGCTTCAGCAGCCCGGTCGCTTGGGCGTAGTCGCGGTAGTAGTTCCACCGCGCAGGAACCTTGGGGTCCGCCGGGGCGCCGGCGGGCTGGTAGACCGCCGGGGCGTCGGCCTGCGAGGGCGACACCTGCGTCAACACGGCGGCCAAGCATGCCGCTACAACCAGCGATTGAAAGGGTAGGCGGTTCACTTCTGCTCCTCCGTTGGTGCTGCTGCAGCAGGCGATACTTCGGACTCGGCGAAGCCGATCGACGGCTCGCCGGCACGCAGCCGCAGGTCGCCCAGGCCGGTTGACTCTGGAAGCCGCACCAGCCAAGTCCGCTCAGCGACTTGCCCGGGCGCCAAGACGCCCACGTCCTGCCGGAGCGGGCCGTCCAGCGCTTGGATGCCCTCGGGCCCACGCAGCTCGATCTGAAACCGCCGCAGCTGCCGGGCGGCGGCGCCCATCTCCGAGACCGTTGGCAGGCCTCCGCGGTTGATCACCCGGGCCGTGACGCGTGTGACGCCGGCGCCGAGCGCCTGGGCCTCGGCGGTGATCACGTCGGGCCGCGCCCGGTCTTCAGCAATGCCACGCAGCAGCTCGACCAGCGGCGCCGCGTCGAGCCGATCGACCGGCGGGTGGTACGCGAGGCCTGGCTTGAAGCCGCCGACCTCGACCCGCTTGCCGGGGAAGTCTGGGTGCTCGACCTCCGTCCACGCGGCATGGCCGTCGATGCCCTCGGCGTCGAGCCACGCCAGACGCTTGCGGTCGGCGGCGGCC
>JBCCQL010000085.1:0-10036 GCA_039024355.1 Planctomycetota bacterium | reverse complement strand
CGACCGACGTGGCCAACGCCTGGCGTTCGGCGAGGTCTTTGCGGAAGTCTTCGAGGTTGTCCTGCTTGACGACGATGCAGTGGACGCCGACATCGACTTGGCGGGCGATGGGCATCTCGAGGAAGTCGCCCTGGTAGACCTTGTCGAGCATGCGGATCGCCTCGGCGCCGAACATGAACGGGTCTTGGGCGATGGTGGCGTAGACGCGGCCGTCTTCGACGCCGGCGAGTGTGCGTTCTTCTTCGTCAAAGGCGATGATGGCCGGCGTGGGGCCGGCGAGCTTTGCCAGCTCTTCGAGCGCGATCGGCCCGTGATAGCCGAACGTGCCGACGACCGCCACCACGTCCGGGTGCTGCTGCAGCACCTCCCGCAACCGCTCTGCGCAGCGGGCGGGGTCGCCCAGGTCGAACACCAGGTCCAGCACCTGGTGCCCGCCGGCGTTGCCTTCGCTTTCGGCGTCGGCTTCGGCGTTGGCATCGGTGGCTGGGGCGGCCGCATCGGGGTCCGCCGCGAGTTCGTCCCGCAGGCCTTCGACACGCGCCGCGGCGTTGGTCTTGGCCAGGCTGGCGACCAGCACGGCCACCTTGCCGCCGCCGGGCGCCGCCTGCTTGACCATGCGGCCGGCCATCATGCCGGCCTCGTAGTTGCTCGACCCGATGTAGCAGAGCCGGCGCGACTGCGGGGCGTCGGAGTCAACCGTCACGATCGTCACCTTGTCGGCCGCGGCGTTGATGGGCGTCGTCTGCCGCACGGGGTCGATCGGCCCGATGGCCAGCCCGTTGCACGCCGAGGGGTCGACCTCGCCGAGCCACGCGAGCTGCTCCAGCAGGCCGTCTTCGCCCTCGCCGGTGGGCCGCAGCACTTTCAGCTCGGCGCCGATGTCGTCGGCGGCCGTCTTGGCCCCCGCGATGCACAGCTGCCAGTACGGGTCGGACCCGCCGGCGACAAACACGTAGCTGCCGGGCTTGGCGGGCTTGTTGGCCGACGGGTCGATCGCCGGCGCCCGGCTGACGTACACGCCGACGCCTACCGAGGCGACAACCACCGCAAGCCACACCAGGGCGCGGGCAACAGTCTTCATCCGGATCGCCTTTCTTACCGGCGGTGTTTTGGGCACGGCGCCGGAGCCACGCCCCGCGCGCCAAGGGGTCTCAGCTACTCGGGCGGCAGCGGCGTGAAGCGGATGGCCTGCCCGCCGCCCGGCGCCAGGCGGAGCGTCAGCACCGTGTTGGCGTCCACGGTCTGCTCCTCGACCACGTAGGCCTCGGGGTTGGTGTCCCAGTGGGCGTCGTTGGCGTCGCGGTAGATCTCGGCCTTGTACCGCCGGCCGCGGTCCAGGAAGCCCAGCAGCGTGGGCAGCACCCGGCCGTGCTCATCGGTGATGGCGCCCAGAAACCAGTCCCCGCCGCCCCGCTGCCGGCGGGCCACCACGATGTAGTCGCCGATCTGCCCGTCCAGGACGCGCGACTCCTCCCAGTCGACGGCGACGTCGCGGATGAACTGCAGCGCGTCCAGCTTCTGCTCGTAGACCTCCGGAAAGTCGACGGCCATCTGCATCGGCGAGTACAGCACGACGTACAGCGCCAGCTGCTTGGCCAGCGTGGTGCTCACCTGGTCGTTGGGCCGGTCGCCGGAGTTGAGCTTCAGGTCGAACACGCCGGGCGTGAAGTCGATGGGGCCGGACAGCATCCGCGTAAAGGGCAGCACCGTGGTGTGGCTGGGCGGGTTGCGGCCGTCGCCGGACCAGGCGTTGTACTCCTGCCCGCGGGCGCCCTCGCGGGAGATGAAGTTGGGCAGCGTGCGGCGGATGCCGGTGTCTTTGATCGGCTCGTGGGCGATCACCATCACGCGGTTCTCGGCCGCCTTCTGGGCCACCCGCCGGTAGTGCCGCACCATGAACTGCCCGTGGTGCCACTCGCCGTGCCGTGTGCCGTCGGCGTCGATGCGGTCGATGCCGTCGGCGAACTCGACGTAGCCGGTCTTCACCGCTTTGACGCCCAGCCGGTTGTACAGCCGCATGGCGTCGTCCAGCTGGGCCTCGTAGTGGGCGATGGCGCCGGCGGTCTCGTGGTGTCCGACGAGCGTCACGCCCCGCTCGGCCGCGTACGCCGCCAGGCCCTCCAGGTCGAAGTCCGGGTAGGGCTGGGTGAAGCTGAACTTCTCGCCGTTCTCCATCCAGTTGCCGTCCCAGCCGACGTTCCAGCCCTCGACCAGCACGCCGTCAAAGCCGTACTTGGCGGCGAAGTCGATAAACCGCTTGGTGTTCTCGGTCGTGGCGCCGTGCTTCTCGCCGGAGCCCCACGTGCTGCGGCCGACGTGCATCTCCCACCACACACCGACGTACTTGCCCGGCTTGATCCAGCTGGTGTCTTCGAGCTGGCAGGGCTCGTTGAGGTTCAGGATCATGGTCGAGGCGAGCAGGTCTCCCGGCCGGTCCGCCGCCTGCACGGTCCGCCACGGGGAGACGAACGGCGTAGCCGCCCGCACCTTGGTTCCGTCGGACCACGGGTAGAGCTCCGCCCCGTACTTCGTGCCCTCGCCGCGGGTGAGCGCCATGCTCGAGTAGTCGGTGAGCGCCGCCTCGTGAACGCTCAGGCACAGGCCGTCGGCGGTCTGCAGGGTGAAGGGCGTCTGGACCTTGCCGGCCTCGCTCAGCGGCGTTTGGTTGTAGACGTACTCGTAGCGGTTTTGGTCGAAGGCGGGCACCCACCAGCACTGCGCTTCGCTGGCGAAGGCGAACTCCGTCAGCTCGTCGGCGATATTGAACTCGCCCAGGTTCGGCTGCTTAGGGAACTCGTAGCGGAACGCCAGCCCGTCGTTGAACACGCGGAACACAACTACCAGCCGGCGTGCCCGGTGGTCCTTTTGCCGCAGGGCGATCCGCAGCTCGTTGTGGTGGTCGCGGACCTGACGCACCTCGCCCCAGGGCTGCGTCCACGTGGTGTCGGCCGAGTTGCGCTGGACGCTCTCGACCACAAATCCCGCGTCCATCGCCGGGGCGTCGACCAGCTTGAACCCCATCCGGGACGGGCCGATGATCTCTGCGCCCATCCGGCTGGCCGAGTACCGCGGGGCGCCGTCCACCAGCGAGAACTCTACCCGCAGCACGCCGTCGGGCGACGCGACGGCGTGCGTCCCGGCTTGGGCCTCGGCGGTCTTGTCGGCGGCTGCGCTGGCCGCAACGCTCTCGGCCGCGACGTTCTCCGCCGCGACGCATGGCGCCGCCGCCACCAGGGCGAGCGTGGCGACCACGGCGAGTCTGATTCGGAGCATGCTGGGGTCTCGATTCGCTTATCTGCTGCGCCGGCGGCGCCGCCGGCGCGGTGGTTACGGACTCGCCACGCGGACCGCAGGCGGCCTCGGGGCTTGCTAGTTTGTGAAGAACGGGATGGCGTCGTCGTTACGCCCGCCGTAGCGGAAGTAGACCTCAGGGTCGACCTCGTAGGTGATCGACTGCACAGAGCCGTCGCAGAAGCTCATGTTCATCGATCCCGGGTGCGCGCTGCCAAAAGCCGGCGTCTGCAGGCCGAGGAACGCCTCGCGCTCGGGGCCCGTGAGCGGCCCCTCGGCGTCGCTGCTGGGCGTGAACAATATCGCCGGCAGGTTGTCCGCCGCGCGGCGGCCGGTGTACCGCAGCGTGTCGACGTCGTGGCCGACGAACAGGCTTTGGTCGTCCAGGTCGCTGTTGCCGCCGTCGTACTCGCTGGGCCGCATCAGCTTCTCGCCGATCAACGCGGTCTTGGACGTGCCGTCGGTGATCTGGGCGATCCGCACCCGGCTGCGCTGGAAGGTCACGCCGTTCTGCGTCCGTGTGATCCAGCCGGTGAAGGTCGCCACGGCGGAGGGGTCAGTCGGCCCCTCCAGGTCTTGGCTGCCGTTGGGCGGCACGTAGAAGTTGCCGGCGTTGCCCGCGTAGTCGGACCGCGCCACCTGGCACGCGCCGGCCCGGCAGTTCCGCAGGTTCTCAGCCAAGTAGCCCTTGAACGTGTTTTCGAACGGGTACAGCCGCGGCTCACGCCGCGTAGGGCACGAGTACAGCGGGATGGGCGTCTGCACCAGGTTGAGCATAGCCGCCTGGAACGCGGCCCGGTCCGACTGTGCCGAAAGGCCCTTCACCAGGTCCCGCACGGCGGGCTCTTCGATGTACGCCAGCAGGTTGAAAGCCCAGCCGCCCGGCTGGTTGCGGCCGTAACCGCCGTTTGGGTCGCCCTGCCAGGCCCATCCCCAGCCGGAGGTGGGCAGGTGGCGGTGCGTGCTCTCGTGGTTGAGGCTCGCCAGGGCCATCTGCCGCAGCTGGTTCTTGCACTGCGAGCGCCGGGCCGCCTCGCGGGCGGCCTGCACCGCCGGCAGCAGCAGGGCGATCAGCACGCCGATGATGGCGATCACCACCAGAAGCTCGACAAGCGTGAAAGCGGCACGCCCGCCGGGCGGGGAAAACGCTTTGGGTTGACGCGTGGGCATGTGCTCTTCCTCCGGCTCTGGTCCGTTCGGTTCTTTTGATCCGTCAGCTGTTCGTGAACGTCGGTTATTCGTGAGCGTCGGCGCCCGCCAACTGGGTGGGCCGAGGGCTCTCGGTTGCTGCGTCTGGCCTGACCCGCCTGTTCTGTTCCATCAGTTCAACGCCCGCTGGCCGGGCCGCCACGCCGGCGGCCCGGCGGGCCAACTCTGCGTCGCCACCGGGGCTACCGCCGGCGGCGGATCGCGGCGCCGGACAACGCGATGACCAGCAGCGCCGCCGAGCCGGGCTCGGGCGCCGCCGCCAGGCCGCCGGCGCCGAACGTCACCAGGTCGCCGTACAGCAGCCGGCCGGTCAGCAGCACGGGCTCGCCGCCCGCGGCACCGCCGCCGGTGGCGCCGAAGTTCGCCTGCCAGATGGCCAGGTCTGCCGCGTCTACCAGCAGGTCGCCGTTGCCGTTGCCGTTGAGCAGCGAGGCGTCGCCGTTCAGGTTGTTCCGCCACAGCGCGTAGTCGGCGCCGTCTACCATGCCGTCGCCGTTGAAGTCGCCCGGCGTGGCGTCGGCCGGCAACAGGGCGAACCGCAGCTCTAGGTCTTGCACGCCGGCGGCCTCGTCGAACAAGAAGCCGAGGTTGACCACCTCGTCGGGCGAGAGCTCCAGCCCGCCGGTCACCAGCAGCTCTGCCAGGCGGTTGGCGTCCGAGTTGGCCTCGAACCAGTTGCCGCCGTCGGCGCCCTGGTCTTCTAGGCTGTCCCACTCGCCGACGTCGAGCGAGCCCGACGCGGAGTCGATCACGTACGCGTCGATCGACACGGTGAACGCGGTGCCGTTGACCAGCTGCGCCTCGCCCGTGGCCGGGTCGACGTTGAGCGTCAGCGTGTCGTTGGGCAGGCCGGTAAAGATGATGTCGCCCTCCACGAACCCGCCGCCGGGGCTTGCGTAGCGGAACTGCAGGTCCTCGTTGCTCTCGCCGAACGCGGCGGGCGCCGGGCGGTTAAAGACCTGCCCCAGCGAGATGTCGGTCCCCGCCGGCACCGAGCCGGCGACCTCTGGGGCCAGCTCCGACAGGGCGTTGACCGACGGGTTGGCTTCGAGCCAACCGCCGCCGACCAGGCCCTGGCTCTCGAGGCTGGTCCAGTTGGCGGGGTTCAGGGCGCCCACCGTGGGCGACGTCACGGCGTAGACGTCGATGTCGATCGAGCCGACGCCGCCGGGGTTGCTGATGGTCACCTGTCCTGTGTTGCGGTCGACCAGCAGGACGGGCTCCTGCTGCAGCACGAGCTGGGCGATCTGGCCGTTGCCGCCGGCCACGGTCTGCGTGGCGAAGCGTTCGCCCGGGCCCAGGCCGCTGACGCCCGACAGGTCGACAAAGCTAAAGCCCGACGGGATCGCCTCGTTGGCGTCGATCGTCGCGGCGTCGATCAGGTCGAACGTCGTGCCCACGGCCGGCGTTCCGTCGGGGAACTCTACGCGGAGCGTGCCGCCCAGGTCGGCGTTGCCGCCCACCGAGACGGTCGACGCGCCCGCCGCCGGGATCACCCACGTGTGTGTGCCCGCGAGGCCGAACACCGTGTTGCCGGTGGTCGAGAGGCTCACGCCGGCGCCGTTGATCTCCAGCGCCCGGTCGAACGTGGCCGACGCGGCCGACACCGTGGCCGAGCCCGACAGGTTGATCGCGCTGCCGGGGTTGGCGCCTGAGGTCGACTGCAGGGCGCCGGCGATCTCGAGGATGCCGCCGCCGCTGACGTTCAGCACGCCGGCGCCGCCGTCGCGGCCGACAATCACGTCGTCAAAGTCGAAGCCGCCGCTGTCGACCAGCATGGCGCCGGTGATGTTCAGCGTGCCGTCGGTGCCGTCGCCATCGCCCAGCACGACAGTGGGCGTCGGGTTGCTCACGCGGATGTCGGTCGCCACGTCGACCTCGCCGATCTCACGGCCGGGCGCCGAGGTCGAGCCGACGACGCCCTCATCGTCTGAGCCGGGCAGCGGCGGGCCGAAGAAACTCCAGGTGCTGTCGGTCCAGTCGCCGCCGACGCCGCCAGTCCAGACGTTCTGTGCCTGGCCGTGGGCCAGCCCCGGCGTCAGCAGCGCGGCGATCGCCGCCGCGGCCAACGCGTTCTGCAGGGTGGTTTTCATGATGCTGTGCCTTCGAGATAAGCCGGGGCTACGGGGCCGTTTGCCGCCGGTGGTTTTTGAGGGTTCCAGTAGCCGCCGACTCAGCCACGCCGCCGGGCGCCGCCGAGCAGCACGCCGGCCAGCAGCGCCAGCCCGGCGGTCGAAGGCTCGGGCACCTGGCCCGTGAGCAGGGCGAACGCCTGGGCGATCTGGGCGGGCGAGCCGTTGAAGGCGTCCTTCCACTCGCGGAAGTCGGCGATGCCCACCTCGCCGTCCTCGTTCAGGTCGCCGTCGCCGCGGGTCAGCAGGTCGCCGAAGGTGTCGTTGGTCTCCAGCCAGTTCATGCGGAGGATGTCGAAGTCGCTGACGCCGTCGCCGTTGAGGATGTCCTCGACCAGGTCGACGTCGCCGTCGCCGTCGATGTCGCCGAGCAGGGCGCCGTCGATCGGCGGGCCGGAGACGGTCACCGTGTCGGTGATCATGAACGTGCCGGGGGCGCCCGGGTTGGCGACGCCCGTGCCGAGGCCGGGCAGGAACTGGTTGGACAGGAAGTCGCCGCCGCCGTTGGTGACGAAGGCCACGATCTCGATGTCGCCCTGCGAGCCGTTGAAGGCCTGCGCCAGGTCGATCTCAAACTCCAGGCCGGTGGTTGCGGTCGAAGCCAGCGAGACGTCCATGTCCGTGACGCCGTCCACGTTCGAGTTGTCCCAGCCAACGGTCACGCCACGCGGGCCGCCGGCGTCGACCAGCGGCAGGTCGCCCGGGCCGCCGACGTTGACCACGCTGGTGGCGGTGTTGGTCACCAGGTCGAAGAAGTTGACCCCGGCGAACCCGCCGCCGATCTCGACACGGAGGCCGTGGTCGGGCGTCACGCCGGTGGGGAACGCGAGGCCGGCGAGGCTCTGGATCTCGTTGAAGCCGCCGTCGATGTTGTCGCCCAGCAGGACGTTCTCGCCCCCGTCAACGGCGTCGAAGAAGATGAACAGCTTGTTGAAGTTGGACTCCAGGTTGCCGGTGATGGCGAGCTCAAGCACGCCGTTGTTGATGTCGGCGAAGAGCTCGTTCAGCTCCGAGCCGTTAGAGCCCTGCGAGCCGTTGTCGGCGTTGCCGAAGCCGGTGCCGGTGGTCTGGGTCGCCTGCAGCGTGAGGCCCTCCGACGGCAGGCCGACGCCGTCGAGCGTGATGGCGGCGGCGGGCGCCGCGGCTAGCGTGAGGGCGGCGGTTGCCAGCAGCGTGTGGGTGAGCAGCCGGGCGGCCGGCGTCGTGATGAGCGGGTTCTTCATGGGTTCACCTGGTTGCAAAGGTCGATTTCGCGAGCGAGGAGCGGCGGGGCGGCCTTGTCGGTTTGCCCCGCCGTGCGGCCGCGGGTTGGTGGGCGTGGCCGCGGTAACGGGTTGAAGGTCGACGGTCGTTCTAGGTTGGGCGCCGAGGCGTTCTGGGCGGTGCTTGCGCTGCCCGTGCCCGTCGGCGGTGCGGCCTGGTTTGGTTTGCGTTGGTTTCAAAGCCGCGTGGCCCCCGCGGTGGGGCGGGCGCCACGCGGTTACGGGTTACTTCCTGCGGCGGACGGCGCCGGCCGACAGCATCAGGGCGAAGGCCAGCGTCGCCGAAGCGGGCTCCGGCACCGCGACCTGGACAAAGCCGAAGTTGTTCTGCCCGGGCGACCCGGCGTTGCCGCCGCCGATGCCGGGCAGCACCTGGTTGGACAGGAAGTCGCCGCCACCGTTGGCGACAAACGCGGTGATGTTGATCGCCCGCGGGTCGACGCCGAACGCGGCCATGATGTCGATCTCGAACTCCCAGCCGGTGTCGGCCAGGCCGACGTCCGTGATGGCGGTGTCGGACACGCCCGTCGCGTTCGAGTTGTCCCAGCCGACGGTGATGCCGCCGCTGCCGACGTTGGCGATCGGCAGGTCGCCGGGGCCGCCGCCGGACACCACCGAGAAGGCGCTGTTGTCGATCAGGTCGAAGAAGTTCACGCCGTAGAAGCCGCTGCCGATCTCGAGCCGCAGGCCGTGGTCCATCGACGCGCCGCTGAACTGCAGGCCGGCGAGGTTGTTGATCTCGTTGAAGCCGCCGTCAACGTTGTCGCTCAGCAGCGCGGTTTCGCCGCCGGCGACGGCGTCGAAGAAGATGAACATCTTGTTGAAGTTGCCCTCGAGGTTGCCGGTGATGGCCAGCGTGAGCGTGTTGCCATCGATCTCGGCGTACAGGCGGTTCAGCTCCGAGCCGCCCGGCGAGTCTTGCGTCCCGGCGGTCGAGTCGCCGAAGCCGGTGGGCGAGTCTTGCTCCGCCAGCAGCGGCAGCCCCTCGCTCAGGATGTTTTGTCCGTCGATCGTGGCCGCGGTGAGCGACCCCGTCGTGATCAGCGCGGCGGCCGCCGCGGTAAGCAGGGTTTTTGTCATTAGTGCTTCCTCAGTGCTTGCTCGTGGAAATACAAAAAACCGAAACTACAGGCCGCGCGGCGCCGCTGAGGGCGGGCGGGCCAACCAACCGTCGATCGGGTCCTCGGCGGAAACATCCATCCGCGGCGCCGTGCAAGTGCATGCACAGCGGCGCCGCCACGGGTGGCGTCTCTCGGCCGGGTGTGATTCTGGAAGAGTCCGGGAGGAGCAGTCCGCCTGCACGCAGCCGTGGCTCAGGAAAAGGTCTCTAGTCGATGTTGATGAACAATGGACGTTCGCTGCCCGCCCGGGCGAGCAACCCCTCGGCGCCACGCGCCGGTGCGTAGAGCGGTAGCCGGGGGGCTGACTCAAATGCCGGGTGCCCTGCCGGGTTTGTTGCCGGGAGCGCCGCCGCCAGCGGCATCTGCAAGAAGCTGCGTTGCCCCGTGACGACGCGGAACGAAGTGCCGATGCGTAGCTCGTCTACCTGATGGATCTTGGTGCCCTCGAAGTTGCCGAAGCTGACGCGGTCGAAGGAAAAATCGCCGCTGAGCTCGGCCGCGGGGCGGCACTTGAACTCGTCCACCAGGGACGCCGGGTTGCGGTACACGACAGCGCGGTCTTGGTCGTTGGGGCCGTAGTCGATGCGGATCACAATCAGGTTGGCGCCGGTGGTCTCTTCGCCAAGCGAGGCGCCACGCTCGCCCGCGTGGTTGTTGTAGTTGGAGGTCACGGCGTAGCCGGCGCCCTCGGCCCCGTTGCCGATGCACAGCACGCGGTTGCCGTTGCCGTCGCCGCGGTTGAGCTCCAGGCCGTAGAAGACGTCGCCCGTCTTGCTGACCCGCTGGAGCACAGCGATGTAGATGGTGTGCCCCTCTTTGCCGATCAGCCGGTGGGCGTCGCGGTTCTCTACCAAGCCGGCGACGTCGAACACGCCCTTGTAAGACGTGCTCAGCACGCGGCGGACGCGGTTGGCTTGGCCGGTTTGCTGGAAGTGGGCGCCGGCCGGCGGCAGGCCACGCAGGTGGAGCGACCGCTTAGCCACGCAGTTGGTCGACTGGCCCGCCACGCCGGGCATCGATT
>JBCCQL010000084.1:0-10054 GCA_039024355.1 Planctomycetota bacterium | reverse complement strand
CTTCGTTGATCGCGGCCACAAAGTCTTTGAACTGATGGGCGTGGCCTTGGTGGCCAATAGCGCTGGGGTCCGCTGCGCCGCCGGCCGTGGCGTTGGCCTCTCGCGTGCCGGCCACGACGTCGGCGTCGGCATCGGTTGGTTCGGCGAAGTCCCACGCGATCAGCTGGTCCTCCTCCAGGATCGCGCTGCCGCGGTCGCCGTGGACATGCACCCGCTTGAGGTAACCGGGGAAGGCCGCGGTGGTCGCCTGCAGCATGCCCACAGCGCCGCTCGCGTAGGCCAGCGTGGCGACCGCTGTATCCTCGACCTCGATCCGCTCGTGGGCGAGCGTCGCGGTGCGGGCGTAGACCTCCACGACCGGCCCCATGAGCCACGCGAGCAGGTCGACGGTGTGGATCGCCTGGTTCATCAAGGCGCCGCCGCCGTCCAGGGCCCACGTGCCCCGCCACGCGCCGCTGTCGTAGTAGTCTTGCGACCGCCACCATTTCACGCAGGCGTCGCCGAGCGTCACGGCGCCGAAGCGTCCGCCGTCGATCGCCGCCTTCATTCTTTGGCTGGCGGCAGAGAAGCGCGACGGAAAAATCGTCGCCAGCTTCACGCCGGCAGCCCGGCAAGCCTGGATCGCCGCGTCGCAGCGGGGCAGCGTGACCTCCAGCGGCTTCTCGACGATCACGTGCTTACCGGCAGACGCGGCGGCCAGCACGGCAGGCAGGTGGGCGCCGCTGGGCGTGGCCACGGTGACCGCATCGACCCGCGGGTCCGCGAGCATCGCCTCCAAAGACTCGAACGCTGTGCAGCCGGTCTCCTCGGCGAGCGGCTTTGCCCGCCGGGCGTAGCTGCGGTCGCTGCAGCCAACGAGTTCGGCGCCGGGCACGTCGTTGATGGCCCGCGCGTGGAAGCGGCTGATCATGCCGCAGCCGATGATGCCGAAGCCGATGGCCATAGGTATCGTTCTGCGGCGTGGGATTTCGGGCCGATCAACATCCGGCGGCCGCTAGTATACGGGGCGTGTGGTGGTCAGCCACTCCCGCCGCGGCCTAGCAGACCCAACCGGTTCCGATGCCCGACCCGTACGCCGCCTCGCTGCACGTGGTGCTCTACCAGCCAGAGATCCCGTACAACACCGGCAGCGTGGGGCGTACGTGCGTGGCGATCGGGGCCAAGCTGTGGCTGGTGCGGCCGCTCGGTTTCCGCCTCGACGCGCATCACCTCCGGCGGGCCGGGCTCGATTACTGGCAGCACCTGGCCTGGGACACGGTGGAGGATTGGGCGGCGCTGTGCACGCGTCTGCCGGCCGAGCGGCATTGGTACTTCACCAAACGGGGGGACACCGGCTACGACCGCGTCGACTACCGACGCGGCGACGTGCTCGTGTTCGGCCGCGAGTCGCAGGGGCTGCCGGCCGAGATCACGGGCCCCGCGGCCGGCCGGCGGCTGCGCATCCCGACGCGGGCGGAGGTGCGGAGCCTGAACCTGTCGAATGCCGTGGCCGTGGCGGGCTACGAGGCGGTGCGGCAACTCGGGCTGCCACTCGGGCCGGCCGACGCGTAGCCGCCCGGCCGGGCACGGGCAGACTTTCGCTCTGCCGCCGAATCGAATTCAATGTGGGCGACCGACGCCCTCGCCACCCGACCTCGAGCCGCCGCGACATGTCCCCCGCCACCGCCTTCAAAGACTTCGTGACCGAGCAGGCCCCGCTGGCGGGCCGGACGTGGCTAGCGGTCGGCGGGCCCGCCGCCTACTTCGCTGAGCCCACCAGCCGCGAAGAGCTTGTGTCGCTCGTCGAGTGGTGCGCGGCGGAGGAGGTGCCGGTCAAGGTCTTGGGCGGCGGTTCGAACGTGCTGGTGCGCGACGCGGGGTTCCCCGGCGTGGTCATCAGCCTGGCGGCCCCCGCGTTCGCAGAAATCGGCGGGTCCAGCGGTACGCTGACCGCAGGCGGCGGCGCGGCACTGGCGTCTGTGGTGAGCGAATCTGTCCGGCTGGGCCTGTCGGGCCTGGACGCCCTGGTGGGCATCCCCGGCACGCTGGGCGGCGCCCTGCACAGCAACGCCGGCTCCAAGGGCGGCGACATCGGCCAGTGGACGTGCGAGGCCACGGTGCTGACGCGGGCGGGCGAGGTGCTCACCCGCCGGCGGGACGACCTGATCTTCGCCTACCGGCAGAGCAGCCTCGACGAGCTGGTGATCCTCGACGCACGCTTTGAGCTCGAAGAAGAAGACCCCGACCTGCTGACCAAGCGGATGCAGAAGCACTGGATCGTCAAGAAGGCCAGCCAGCCAAACACCGGCCAGCAGACCGCGTGCATCTTCCGCAACCCACGCGGCATGAGCGCGGGGATGCTGATTGACCAGGCGGGGCTCAAGGGCGAGGCCGTCGGCGGGGCCGAGGTCAGCCGCGACCACGCCAACTACTTCGTCACCACCGACGGCGCCACGAGCGACGACGTGCAGAAGCTCATCGACCTGGTCCGCAGCCGAGTGGCCGAACGCCTGGGCGTAGAACTCGAGACCGAGCTCGAGATTTGGTGACGCCGCCGACCGGCTCTGCCGATGGTCTTCGATAGGGCGGGTTGCGTCGTGAGCGTAACGCCGGCGGCGTGCTAGCAGGGCCCGGCCACGACGCGTGCCGCGCGGAGCTGGTCCCCGCCCATTTCGCCCGCGTAGAGTCGCCTCGCAGACGGACAGGGGTTTGGCGTGACGAAGCAGCAGCACGCCCAACATCAGACACTATTCGGCCGGTTGCTCCCGGCAGTGCAGCGGCGAAGCGGGATGCTGCTCGCAGCGGCTGGGCTGCTGTGCGTGGGGTACGTGGGGCAGCAGGCCTGGGTTTTCACGCGGGCGGGCCTCCGCGACGACCCGCGCTACCATGTGACGGCCGCCAGCATCCAGACACCGCCCGCCCCGCCGTGGGTACGCACCGACATCCGGCTCGAAGCGCTCCGCGACGCTGGGCTGACGGGCCTTTCGATCTTCGACCCGCCCGAGCAGTTGCAGGCGAGGCTGTCCGATGCGTTCCGCTTTCATCCGTGGGTCGAGTCGGTGGGCGCGATCACCAAGAGGCCGCCGAACCGGGTCGAAATCCAGCTAACCTACCGCCGGCCGCTGGCGGCGGTGGAAGTGCGGCACGGCGTCGAGACGGCCGCGGCTGCGCTGTGGGCTGTCGATTCGCACGCCGTCCGGCTGCCCAGCGAAGACCTCACCGCCGCCGAGCTCCGCCACCTGCCGCGCGTCGTTGGCGTGGACAGCACCACGCTGCCGGGCGAGGTGTGGCGCGACACGCGTGTGCAGGGCGCCGTGACGCTGGCGACGCACTTCGGCGAAGACTGGCGTGGGCTGTTCCTGACCGACATCGTGCCGCGGCGGTCGCCGGAGGTGTTTGGCGACCTGCGCTACCCGGTGTTCGATCTGGTGACGCGCGGTGGCACACGCATTGTGTGGGGCGCGGCCCCCAACGCGGCGCCGCCCGGCGAGCACCCGTTTGCGGCGAAGCTCGCGCGCCTCAAGCGGCACGTCGCCCAGCACGGCCCGCTGGACAGCGCATCGCTGCAGACGCCGGAGGTGTTGGACATACGCACAAGCCTCACCGCCACGGCACGCCAGGCGATGACAAAGAACCCACGCACCGCCGATGCGGCGTCGGGGGCTAGCTCCGCGGCGACTGCCGCGGACGAGCCAGGAAGCCGCGAGCCCGAGATCCGCTGACGTCTGCCTGCGGCCCAGCCCGTCTGCTCGCTTCGCTAACGAGGCCGTCGAATCGACGCGGCCGGCGTTTCGACGCTTGCCTGGGGACCGCGTGCCTCGGCGAGGTCCGACGCAATCTCGTCGCGTACAACCAGCATTTCAGGCGGGGCCTCGATCCCTAACCGCACGCCGCCGGGGCCAGACTTGACCACCGTCACAGCGATCTGATCGCCAATCAGAAGACGCTCTCCAACCTTCCGCGCGAGCACTAACACGGTCAGACTCCTTCCCACAGACGGGCGTCAGGGGCACAGCGGCACTCGATCAGCCAGCACGCATCGCCAGGATACGGGCGTGCCCCGGAGGAAACGCTGCTAGCGTCGGGCCAGTGTAGGCAGTTCTTGCCTGGTTGGCGACCAAACTCTAGGCGGCGGGACGGTAGACGGCATTCGCCGCCGGCACGGCCCCAGAGACGCCGAGCAGCTGCTCGAGAGCGGATAGCAGCAGCAGCACGTTGCTCGACCGGCTGGCGTACCCCATCAGCCCAATCCGCCACGCCTTGCCCTTGAAGGCGCCGAGCCCCGCGCCGATCTCGATGCCGAAGTCGTGCAGCAGAGCCTTGCGGACTGCCGCGTCATCGACGCCCTCCGGCACCGCGACCGCGTTGAGCTGCGGCAGCTGATGCCCTTCTTGCGTCAAGTAGCCGATGCCAATCGCCGCCAGCCCCGCCTTGAGCGCCCGGTGGTTCAGCCGGTGGCGGGCGAAGCTGTTCTCGAGGCCCTCTTCTAGCAGCAGCCGCAGTGACTCGTGCAGGGCGTAGGTCATGTTGATGGGGGCGGTGTGGTGGTAGGCCCGGTCGCCGCCCCAGTAGTTGGCGATCATGGATGCGTCGAGGTACCAGCTGCGGCACTTTTCGCTACGGTTTGACAGCTTGTGCACCGCCCGCTCACCGAACGACACCGGCGCCAAGCCGGGCGGGCAGCTCAGGCACTTCTGCGTCGCGGAGTAGATGGCGTCGATCTCCCACGCGTCTACTTCCACCGGCACGCCGCCGAGGCCCGTCACCGTGTCGACCATCAGCATGGCCCCGGCGTCGTGGACGATCTTGCCAAGCCCCTCGACCGGCTGGTGGGCGCCCGTGGAGGTCTCCGCCATCACGATGCCGACCACGCGCGGCTTGACCCGTTCGATCGCCTCGGCAATTTCCTCGTGGGTGAAGACCTCGCCCCACGGCCGCTCGATCGTGTGGACTTCACCGCCGGCCCGCTCGGCCATGTCTTTGAGCCGGCCGCCGAAGACACCGTTGACGCCTATCAGCACGCGGTCGCCCGGCTCGACAAGGTTGAGCACCAGCGACTCTTGGCCGGCGGAGCCGGTGCCGCTCATCGCCAGGGTCATCGCGTTTTCTGTCCGGAATACCTGGCGGAGCATGCCCTGCATCTCATCCATGGTCTGCAGGTAGAACGGGTCGAGGTGGCCAACGGTCGGCCGCGACATCGCGCTGAGCACCCGCGGGTGGACATCGCTCGGCCCCGGCCCCATCAGCGTGCGGGCGGGAGGGCAAAGGGTGGGTGGCAGGCAGGTGGCGGCTTCGGGCATGGCTGTTGTCTTTGCTGCTGGTGTTCCGTCGGTATCTGCGGTTGCGCGGCGGGGCGCCGCTGCTTGGCCGGGCTACGCGTGCGGCGCCGCTTCTTTTGCCAGGGCGCTGATCTGCTTGAACTCCGGCCGGCCGGCGGTGACGGCCCACTCGGTTATCGCCGCTTCGCAGGTGGTCAGGGTGACGCCGGAAGCCTCCATCCGCCGCAGGGCGATGTCGTGGTCCACCGCGTGTCGGGAGGCCGTGGCATCGACAGCAGCATAAACACGCAGCCCGCCGGCCATCAGGTCCAACGCTGTCTGCTGCACGCAGACATGCGTTTCCAGCCCGCAAAGCAGCACACGAGAGACGCCCGCCTCGCGCCACGGCGGCAGCAGATCGGCCCGCTCGCAGCAGCTGAACGCCAGCTTGCTTTTGGCGGGGGGCAGCCGGCTGGCGAGCTCCGGGACGGTTGGCCCCAGCTTGTCCGGCGCCTGCTCGGTTGCCGCGACTGGCACCCCGAGTATGCCGGCCCCATCGACCAGGCGCCGGATGTTCCAAACCAGCACCGCCGCGTTGGGCATCGCCCCCACAATGCGTTGCTGCACGTCGACCACCAGCAGGGCGGTGTCGCCGGCGTTCATCAGCTCAGGGCTGCGGGGCATCGCAAGAGGGCTTGGCTGTTGCATCGGTCTCTCATGGGCGCCGCGCTCACGGCACTCGTGGGTCGGGGAGGCTGCGGGCCGGTAACCGCACGGGCTCGAACTGCGGCACCAAGACTGCGGCCGCTCGAATCGAAATGCAGGCCGGCGAGCTGGGTTATCTCTACCCGGCCGTGTAAAGTACCGTAACCGGCGGAGTGAGCTCGCGTAAGCCGAGCACCGTCGTCGTTAACCCGTCGTCGCCAAGAAACCCTCCAGCGTCACAATCCGCCCCGATGCCCGCCGCGATGAAGAAGCTCGACAAAAAAATTTGCGACTGGTCCAAACGCGACCTGCGGGAGAGTTTTGACCAGCTGCGGATCATTGTCGAGCGGCCGAAATTCGCGTGCATCAAGTGCGGGCGGGCGGCCTCGGCGAAAAAGTGGCTCTGCAAGCCGCACATGATCGATTGACGCGAGCTGCGCCTCCGGCGCCGCCCCGCCCTGGTCTGCCGGGAGCCACCGGGCCACACTACCGCGATGAGCATGCCGCGTCTGCGATCAACGACGATCCTCACGGTACGCAAGGACGGCGTCGTCGCCATGGGAGGCGACGGGCAGGTGAGCCTTGGCGAGACCGTCATGAAGGCCGACGCGCGGAAGGTCCGCCCGCTGGCCGATGGGCGTGTGCTGACCGGCTTCGCCGGCAGCGCGGCCGACGCGTTCGCTCTGCTCGAGCGGTTCGACGCCAAGCTCAAGGACCACCCTGCGAATATGCCGCGGGCCGCGACGGAGCTGGCCAAAGAGTGGCGGATGGATCGGGCGCTGCGGCGGCTCGAAGCGTTGATCGCCGTGGCCGACGCCGAGCATACGCTGCTGGTTAGTGGCACGGGCGACGTGATCCAGCCAACCGACGGCATCCTGGGCATCGGCTCGGGCGGCAACTACGCGATCGCCGCCGCCCGGGCGTTGGTCGCGCACGCGTCGATGTCGGCCGAGGAGGTCGTACACGAAGCTTTGAGGATCGCCGGCGATATCTGCGTGTACTCGAATCACAGCATTGTTGTTGAGACAATCCACGGCTGATGCGATTCCTGAAGCTGGGGCCTAGCACGTGAAACCGTGGCCGCCGAAGCCCCGCCGTATGGTGACCGCAACGGTTGTGGCCTGGCACGGGCGTCCTGTGCCGGGCAGCGTAGCCCGCCCCACGATACCGCCGCCCCGCCGCTCCGCCGCCCAACCTCCGTCGAACGAACGTGAAGAACCTGACGCCAAAAGAGATCGTCGCCGAGCTCGACCGGCACATCGTGGGCCAAGCCGACGCCAAGCGTGCGGTGGCCGTCGCTGTCCGCAACCGGTGGCGGCGGCAGCAGGTGAGCGAGGAACTGCAGCAGGAGATCTCGCCGAAGAACATTCTGATGATGGGCCCTACGGGCGTAGGCAAGACCGAGATCGCCCGCCGGCTGGCGACGCTCACCGGCGCCCCGTTCATCAAGGTCGAGGCGACCAAGTACACGGAGGTGGGCTACTACGGCCGCGACGTCGAGAGCATGGTCCGCGAGCTGGTAGAGAACGCCATCGGCATCGTACGCGAGTCTGAGATGACGCGTGTCGAGGGCGAAGCAAAGGCGGGCGCTGAGCGGCGGCTGCTCGACCTGCTGGCCCCGGCGCCGACGACGATCGACGTCTCGCCCGGCGAAGAAGACCCGGCCGCCCGCCACGAGCGGACGCGCGAAAAGATCCGCGCGATGCTCGCCGCCGGCGAGATGGAAGACAGGCAGGTGGAGGTCGCCATCGAGCAGAAGCCGCAGGCGATGATGCTGCCCGGCATGGGCGGCCCCGGCGGCGATCAGATGGACTTCGACTTCCAGGGCATGATCGAGAAGATCCTGCCGAAGAACGTTTCCCGCCAGACGATGAGCGTGGCCGACGCACGCCGGGTGCTGTTCGAGCAAGAGTGCGAGAAGCTCATCAAGCAGGATACGGTCAACAGCCGGGCGGTGGAGCTGGCCCAGGACCTCGGGATCATCTTCCTCGACGAGATCGACAAGGTCGTCGCCAGCGAGGGGGGCAAGGGGGCCGACGTGTCACGGCAGGGCGTGCAGCGGGACCTGCTGCCGATTGTCGAGGGCACCTCGGTGCAGACCCGCTACGGCTACGTCCAGACCGACCACATCTTGTTCGTCGCCGCCGGCGCCTTTCACAAGGTGAGCCCCAGCGACCTGATGCCGGAGCTGCAGGGGCGTTTCCCGATCCGTGTGGAGCTGCAGGACCTCACCCAGCAAGATTTCGTGCGGATCCTGACCGAGCCCCGCGCGTCGCTGACCAAGCAGTACGCCGCGCTGATGGAGACCGAGGGCGTCGCCGTCGACTTCCACGACGACGCCGTGGCGGAGCTCGCGCGGTACGCCTTCGAGATCAACCAGTCGACGCAGAACATCGGCGCCCGCCGGCTGTACACCATGATGGAACGGCTGCTGGAGGAGCTATCTTTCGAGGCGTCCGAGATGCGGGGCGCCCGCGTGCCGGTCAACGCGGCCTACGTCAGGCAGCGGTTTGAGGACGTCGCCGCGGACGAGGACCTCAGCCGCTACATCCTGTGACGCCCCGCCCCACGCCCACGAAGTTGAGCTACACTAGCCTGCCGGCGTGCCTGTGCTGGGAGCTTGGGGCGTCGCCGGCGGGGACCGCGACGCGTGCGGTTTCAACGCCGCGGTTTCTTTTTTGACGCGTTACGCACAGGTTGAATCGGCTATGTCAACCAGCGACCAAATCATCCGCGCCGAGCGAGACGCGCGCTACTACACACGCTTCTGGTTCATCGCAGCCGGCGCCTTTGTGTTTATGCTGCTGTGCATCTACGACGGGGCGGTGAAGTGGCCCGCCCAGCACGAGCGGTTTGTTGTCTACACGGAGCTCTCCGAGAACCAGCGGGGCGGCGAGTGGGAATCCGTCGCCGCCGAACGCGGCTGGCCGCTCGAGCCGCCCGCCAAAGACCGGTCGCCCGCAGAGATCAACGGCCAGTTTGTATTTGCTGGGATATGCCTGGCCGTGGTGTTGGCGCTGATGGTGTTTATCCTCCGCTCGCGGGGCCGGTGGATGCAGGCCGACGGCGCCCAGATCACCACCAGCTGGGGGGAGACCGTTGCCTACGACGCGGTCGAGGAGATCGACAAGCGGAAGTGGGAGAAGAAAGGCCTTGCCTATATCCGCCACTCCACCGGTAGCGACGACGGCGGCCCGAAGCGGTTTGTGCTGGACGACTTCAAATTCGTCCGCAAGCCCACCGACGCCATCCTGTACCAGATGGAGCAGGCGGTTGGCGTCGAAAAGATCACCGGCGGCGCCCCAGAGCAAGACCTGGCGGCAAAGGCCGCCGACGCTGTAGACGGCGACGGCTCCGACTCGGCGGCGGTTGCCGAGGCAACGTGACGACAGCGGCTCAACTACGCTGTCGTCAGGCGCCGGGGCTGTCGTCAGGCGCCGGGAGAGTTTGGTGGGGCGGACGCGAGCGTCAGCGGGCCGCGAAGCACGCCGGCTGCGTCGGTGCAGGTGACACGCCGCTGCGTCTGGCCCTCTACGGCGAGTTCGATGTCAATCCGCTGCTGCGGCAGGCAGCGGGCGACGCGGTCCCCCCACTCGATGAAGCACAGGCCAGGGCCCGCCGCCGCGAGCCCGCCGAAGTACTCTTCCGGGCCGAGCTGCAGAAATTCGTCGTCGTCGCTCAGCCGGTACGCGTCGAAGTGGTAAACCGGCGTCACGCCAGACGTGTATTCGTTGACCAGCACGAACGTTGGGCTGGTGACCTCTTCTCGCTTCACGCCCACCGCCTGGGCAACCGCCTGCACCAGGCGTGTCTTGCCGGCGCCGAGCGTGCCCGTGAGCGAAACCACGGCGCCGGGCGGCAGCGCTTTGGCTAGCGCTACGCCAAGCCGCGCGGTGTCGGCCTCGTCGTAGAGCGTGAAGACCTGGGTTGGCATCGTTGGGCGTGCTCGGCAGCAATTGGTCAGTGACACGCGGGCTAGGCTACAGCGGTTCTTGAGTTGGTGTAGCCACCTGGCTGCGTGGTGTTTCCCGCGGCGGCGTCGGGCTGCATCGACGATGCACCGCATCGCCTGCTTCGCCCTCCTTGCCGCGGAAAACACCCCTTCGCCATCT
>JBCCQL010000083.1:0-10061 GCA_039024355.1 Planctomycetota bacterium | reverse complement strand
GGCTCGGACGATGGCGGCGACAACATTACCGAGGCCAACCTCGACCTCTACGCGCACTACCAGGCCGAGGTGCTGCAGCACTTCGACCAAAACCTGGGCATCAACTTCCAGTCGTTCTCGCCCATGAACGAGCCGTCTGCCCCGTGGTGGCAGGCGGGCGGCGGCCAAGAGGGGCAGCACGTCTCCGACGGGCGGTCGCAGCGGCTCCTGATCCAGGCGACGGGCGAGGCGATCGCCGCCCGTGGGCTCGACATCGGCATCGCCGCGGCGGAGGAGTTCAACGCCAGCCTGTCCGTGAACGCCCTCAACCAATACGACGGGGCGACGCTGCAGTACGTCACCCAGATCAACACGCACGTTTACGGCGGCAACTCGTCCTCCAACCTGCAGGCCCTGCGCCAGGCGGCCGACAACGGCGGCCTGCGGCTCTACCAGAGCGAGTACGGTAACAACGCGTCGACGGGCCTCAACGGGGGCATCGGCATCGCCAACCGCATCACGCAAGACATCAACATCCTGGGCGCCGACGGCTGGGCATTCTGGCAGGTCATCGAGCCCGAGTCCCTCTCGTTCTCTGGCTGGGGGCCCATCTGGGCGGACTACAGCCAAACTGGCGGCGACCAGGGCGTGACCGTCCGCAAGCAGTTTCATGTCTACCGGCAGTTCTCCGCCAACATCCGGCCGGGCTCCTTTATCCTGTCGACCTCCGACTCCGATACCGTTGCTGCGTACGACCCCGCGACCGAAGCCACAACCTTGGTTGTCACCAACGACGGCCTCTCAGCGACCACTAAAACGTTTAACTTGGCCGACGGCGCCCCGGCCTTCACGCGGGTGATCCAGACGTCGGAGAATAACGACTACGTGAGCCTCGGGCCGGCGCAGGTCAGCGGGTCCACGCTCACCGCCCCGCTGCCCGGCAACTCGGTCACCACGTACCTGGTCTACAACCGGCCGAACTTGATCCAGAACGCGACGCTCGGCTTCGCCGGCGAGGCCGACGGAGCGGCGGCGCTGGCCGGCGGCTGGCAGGCAACGGGCGACGCCGGGTTCTCCGCCACGGTCGACAACTCGGGCGACGGCGGCGGATCCGCGGCGTTGTTCGCCGACAGCCAGGGCGCCGCCGGCGTTATCCGCCAGACGGGCACCGGCGACGGCAGCGTCGACCTGACAGGGGTCGCCTACCAGCTCTCGGTAGACCTCCTGTTCCAGCAGGCGGGCTCCGCCGAGTACGACGCGACCACCGCCATCGGCCTCGAGTTCTACGGGGCGGACGGCCAGACGCTGGCCCACGCCGACGTGCTGGACTTCACGACCGAGCTCGACCCGATCGTCGAGGACTCGGCGTGGCGGCTGTTCCGCACGCCGGTCGTCATGGCGCCGGCGGGCACACGCTACGTGGCGCCCGTAGTCCGCCTGATCGACACCGAAACCGGCAGCAACGCGTGGGTCCACGCCGACAACGCCTACCTGCAAACCGTCAACTACACGCCGCGCGGCAGGCAATGGACCGCCAGCGGCAGCGGGTCGTTTGCCGACGACGCCAACTGGCAGCTAGACGCGTCGGACGACTACAACAGCTTCGCCTACCTCGGCCCGGTCAACACGCAGTTCACAACGATCATCGCGACCGGCACGACCGCCCTGAAGGGGCTCACGTTCGACAGCGCGAACACCTACCGCTTGGTGGGCTCCGGCGCGCTGCGGCTGGAAGCCAACCCCGGGGAGCCTGGGTGGATCGACGTGCGTCAGGGCAACCACCAGGTCAGCGTGGCGGTCGAGTTGGCGGCCGACACCACACTCCAGGCGATGCAGTCGACAAGCCTTTTGGTCTTCGGCCAGGTTGACGCCGCCGGCTTCACGCTCAGGAAGCAGGGGGCCGGCGCCGTGACGCTGTCCGGCGGGCTCGACCTCGCCGGCGGGGCCTTGGAAGTCTTCGCCGCCGAGCAAGCGAGCCTGACCCTGGGCGCCAACTCGGACCTGTCTGGCACGCTCAACGTGCTGTTCGACCCGGGCTTTGCAGCGGAGCTAGGCCAGGTGTTCGAGCTCATCGCCTACAGCGGCGCCGTCGCCGAGTTCACTTCCGTGCTGCTGCCGCAGCTGGCCGAGGGGCTGGACTGGGAGCTTGCTTATCAGTCCTCCGCCCTGGTTGCTGAGATCGTCAGCGCCGGACTGGCGGGCGACTACAACGGCGACGGGTTGGTCGACGGGGCGGACTACGCGCGGTGGCGTGGCCAGCTCGGCATGGAGGGCGCCGGCCTCGCCGCCGACGGCAACAACGACCAGGTGGTGAACGCCCTGGACCTGGAACTGTGGCAGCAGAACTTCGGGCGGATGCAGACGCCCGGGCCCGCCGCCCTGCAACAAGTACCCGAGCCCGCCTGTCTGGCGGGCGTCGCCCTGGCGCTGGCAGCAGCGGCATGCGGCCGCCGCCGCCCGTGAAGCGGCCGGCGGCACAGCCATCACACCGCCGCTACTACCGCACCGCGTGGTGAGGCCAAAGACTGGTTTGCGACTCCGAGGCGTACCCTGCCAAGCGGCTGAGCGTGCGAGACGGTGCGGGTAAATAGCCGCCACGCTCAGGCGAGCCACTCGTGCTGCACGTGGCCGTGCACGTCCGTCAGGCGGAAGTCGCGGCCCTGATAGCGGTACGTGAGCTTCGTGTGGTCGATGCCCAGCAGGTGCATGATCGTCGCGTTGAGGTCGAAAACCTCGACCGGCTTCTCAACCACGTCGTAGGAGAAGTCGCACGTCCGGCCGTGCGTGTGGCCCCCCTTCACGCCGCCGCCCGCCATCCACATCGAGAAGCACCGCGGGTGGTGGTCGCGGCCGTAGTTGGTGTCGGTAAGGGTCCCCTGGCAGTAGACGGTGCGGCCGAACTCGCCGCCCCACACCACCAGCGTGTCTTCGAGGAGGCCACGCTGCTTCAGGTCCTTCACCAGGGCGGCCGACGGCTGGTCCGTGTCGCGGCACTGCTTGGCCATGTGGTCCGGCAGGTCGTTGTGCTGGTCCCAGCCCATGTGGTAGAGCTGCACAAAGCGGACGTCGCGTTCGATCATCCGCCGGGCCAACAGGCAGTTCCTGGCGTAGCTGCCCGTCTGGTGCACCTCGGGCCCGTACATGTCGAGCACGTGTTGCGGCTCGTCCGAGATGTCTACCAGGTCAGGCACGGCCGCCTGCATGCGGAACGCCAGCTCGTACTGGTTGATCCGCGTGAGCACCTCCGGGTCGCCGACCTCGGCGTGCTTGATGCGGTTCATCTCGCCGAGTTCATCGAGCAGCACGCGGCGGAGCTTGGTGGTGCAGCCCTGCGGGTTGGAGAGGTAGAGCACCGGGTCCGCGGCAGAGCGGAGCTTCACGCCCTGGTGCACCGACGGCAGGAAGCCGCTGCCCCACAGCCGGTCGTACAACGGCTGTCCGTTCGGCCGCCCCGTGCCGCGTGACACCATGACCACGAACGACGGCAGGTCGCGGTTCATCCCCCCCAGGCCGTAGGCCAGCCAGGCGCCCAGGCTGGGGCGGCCGGCGATCTGCGAGCCGGTTTGCACGAATGTGATCGCCGGGTCGTGGTTGATCGCCTCGGTCTTCATCGAGCGGACGATCAGCATGTCGTCCGCGATGCCCGCGGTGTAGGGGAGCAGCTCGCTGATCTCGGCGCCGCTGCCGCCGTGCCGGCCGAACTTGAAGACCGACGGCGCCACCGGGAACGACGCCTGCCCGGACGTCATGCCGGTCTTGCGTTGCATGCCGAAGACGCTGTCGGGCACCTCTTGCTTGGCGAGCTTCTGCAGGGCCGGCTTGTTGTCGAAGCTCTCAAACTGCGACGGCGCGCCCGACTGGAACAGGTAGATCACGCGCTTGGCGCGGGGGGCGTGGTGCAGAAACGGCCCGGCCCCGCCGACGGGCGCCCCGGTTGCGGCCGACGCCCCGCCCACGCCCAGCGACGCCAGGGCGGCGCCGCCGAGGCCCCCGACCATCTGCCGCAGGAAGAGCCGGCGGTTGTTCTGCTGTGCCGCGGCGAGTGCTGTCTCGATCGACATGTCGGTGTTCCAGACTCCGTATAACCCGGCCGAACGGCGGGCTTGCGGCGTGCGTTGTTGGGGGGCGTCTCCGATCGAGGCGGCAGACGCACGCCCGTGTCACTCCACCGTGATGGTCTCGTCTAGGTTCAGCAGCAGCTGGCCTACGGTAGCGTACGCCGCGAGCTCGTCTTTCGGGAGGTCCGCGTCGGGCGCCCGCTCGCCGATCTCCAGCAGCTCCGCCGCGTTGGAGGCGCCGCTGCGGAACTCTGCCAGGAACCGGGCGAACATGCCCTCCAGCCGCGCCCGCTCTCGGGCGGAGGGCGACCGGCCCGTCGCCAGCCGGAAGCCGTACACCAGCCGCGCGGGCACACCCGTCCGCGGGCCGCCGTGCTTCATCATACGCTCGCCCAGGGCCCTGGCGGCCTCGACGTAGGTCGTGTCGTTCAGCAGGGCGAGCGACTGCAGCGGCGTGTTGGTGGTCGACCGCTTCACGGTGCAGACGTCGAACCCGGGCGCGTCGAACGTGGCCATCGTCGGGTGGGGCACGGTCCGCTTGCGGAACGTGTACAGAGAACGCCGGTACAAGTCGGCGCCGCTGGACGCCCGGTACGGCCCCTGGCTGGCGCCGCCGGCAAGCTCTTCCCACAAGCCGCTCGGTTGGTAGGGGAAGACCGACGGCCCGCCGACGCGTCGCGAGAGCAGCCCGCTGATCGCCAGGGCATTGTCGCGGATAAACTCCGCCTGGAGCCGCCGCCGCGGGCCCCGCGCCAGCATCCGGTTCTCCGGGTCTTGCTCCAGCTGCAGACGCGTCGCGACCGAGCCGCGCTGGTAGGCCCGGCTGCTGGTAATCAGCCGCACGATGTGCTGCACGTCCCAGCCGGACTCCATGAACTCCACCGCGAGCCAATCCAGCAGCTCGGGGTGCGAGGGCGCCTCGCTCTGCAGGCCGAAGTCTTCGATCGTCTTGACCAGGCCGGTCCCAAAGAACTGCGCCCACAGCCGGTTGACGATCACGCGGCTCGTTAGCGGGTTCTCGCGCGACACGATCCACCGGGCGAGGCCCAGGCGGTTGTTCGGCTCGCCCTCGGGCAGCTGGCCGATGGCCTCGGGAGTGGCGCCGAATACTTGCTGGCTTATGTCCGGCTTGTTGTACTAGCCACGGGTCAGCACGTAGGTGTCCCGCGGCTCGGGCAGCTCCTGCATGACCATGACCGTGGGCTGGGCGGCCCGGAATGATTCAAGCGACCGCTTCGCCTCGAACTGCACGCGGCGGGCGTCGCGGCTGGCTGCCGCTGCCGGGTCGCGGCTGAGGCCGGCGTACAACCGGAAGAGTTCGTCGCGGTGCTCGTCGCTGTGGGCGTGCTCGGCGGCGATGCCGGTATCGGACGCCAGGGCCCCGAGAGCAACCGCCCCAATCTCGTCGCCGCTCAGCACGCGGTCGTGGTAGGCAACGCGTGCGATCTTCCCACGGTAGATATCGCCATCGGTCCTGCGGCCCAGCCGCACCGGGGCCGTGGTGTCGAAGTCGCCGCTCAGCTGGTCGTGGTTGATCTCGACCTCGGCGGGCTCGCCGTTGACGAAGACGCCGACGCCGGCGGCCTGCCTGGACCCGTCGTACGTCACGGCCAGGTGCGTCCAGGCTTTCGCCGGGATGGGCTCCCGCGTGGTGGCCTTGAGCGCGTCTTGCGGCCACTTGCCGATCAGGTGCACCATGAGCCGGCCGCTGCCGTCCAGCAGGGTGTCGAAGCCGCGGAAGCCGTCGCCGGCGCTGGCCATCTTGGTGATGATCGCGCCGCCGCCTGTCCGCCGCACCCAGGCGGTGAGCGTGAACGGGCCGCCGGCAGACGGCTGGAAGAGCGATGGGTAGTCAAGCCATGTCCGGCCGTCGAACTCGGCCGCCGCCCGCAACAGCCCCCCGGTGATCGGCGCCGCGTCGCCCCCCCGGACCGCCGGCGTGCAGGCGGCGCCTCCGATCCCGCGACCGGTTAGGTCGTCCTCTAAGTCGATGCTGGCAGTCGGTGTCGGCGCCGGCGGCGGGGGCGAATCGGCGAGCTGCGTCGCCCATTGATACGCAGCCTCCGCCCCGCGGGACCCCGCCTCGGCGACCTCGGCGTTCGCCTTCTCGAGGGCCGCGATCAGCGCCTCGTGCTCGGCGTGCTGCTGGTCGTCCAGCACGTACATCAGCGGCGGCACGTTGCCACGCTGCTCGGTGTAGACGCCCTCTTCGGCCACGTTGTGGTAGAAGGCGAAAAACGAGAAGAAGTCGCGCTGCGAGATCGGGTCGTACTTGTGGTCGTGGCAGCGGGCGCAGCCCAGCGTGAGGCCCAGGAACACGGCGCCGGTGGTCTCCACCCGGTCCACTACGTTTTCTACCAACCACTCTTCAGGCAGCGACCCCGCCTCGGTCACGGTGCGGTTGTTGCGGTTGAAGCCCGAGGCGATCCGCTGGCTGTCCGTGGCGCCCGGCAGCATGTCGCCGGCCAGCTGCTCGACCGTGAACTGGTCGAACAGCATGTTGCTGGCGAAAGCCTCGATCACCCAGTCACGCCAGGGCCACATCTGCCGGCGGAAGTCGTTCTGGTACCCGTTGGTGTCGGCGTATCGGGCGCCGTCGAGCCAGGCGACGGTCATCCGCTCGGCGTAGTGCGGCGACGCGAGCAGCGCATCGACGTACTTCTGCCAGGCGTCCGGAGAGTTGTCGCTCAGCAGGGCGTCCACCTGCTGGGGCGCCGGCGGCAGCCCGGTCAGGTCCAACGCGACGCGGCGTGCCAGCGTCTCCCGCTTCGCCGGCCCGTTCGCCGCCCAGCCACGCGACTGCAACGCACGGTCGACGAACGCATCAATCGGGTTGTTTTCGCTGGCAAAGCCCGGCTGGGCGCCGTGCTCCGCTGTCCGCCCCGCTGCCGGTATCTTGCTCATGGCAGTTGGGGCCGCCCCGCCAGCATCGGGCACCGCGGGCCGCTCGATCCTTTCGAACGCCCAGTGCCCAGACCACGGCGTGCCGGCACGCATCCACGCTTCGAGGATGGCGATGTCCTTAGCCGTGAGCGACTTGCCCAGCCGCTTGGGCGGCATCCGCAGCTCGTCGTCCTCGTCGAGGTGGATCCGCTCCCAGGCCGTGCTGGCGTCGAAGTCGCCCTTGGCGAACACCTCCAAGACGTCTGCCTCTGTGTCCAGCCGCAGGCCGGCCTCACGCGTCGACGGGTCGGGCCCGTGGCACATGAAGCACTTGTCGGACAGGATCGGCAGCACCTGCAGGGCAAAGCTTGGCCCGGCAGCAGCGGCCCCTTGCGAGCCGGCCGGCGCGTCCCCCGCAAGCGTGCAGTCGGGCTGCTGCAACGCCACCAAAAGAGCGATGAGAAGCAGCTGTGCGAGTCGATGAGCGGTGGGATGAGTCAAGGCCACGAACATCCGATGATTCAGGGCGTTGGCGTTCGACATTGGCTTGCGGCGGCTGGAGCTCACCAGCGGGCACGAAACTGCAACCGGAGCTCTCCGGCAACTCAACCGGCAGCAGCACGCGATGCAGGCGTTTCGTTTGGCGACGAGCGTAAGCCAGGGCTGCCGGCGCGGAAAACAGCGCTGCAGACACGCCCAGGCGTTTGAAACGCACACCAGCACAAGCCGCAGACTACGCCGCGCGCATCGGGCAGCGTCCGACACCTCGTCACGAACGTACGTCCCCTCATCGGCTACCAAGTATGCCGTAGGAGAAGGGCAGAAAACAGCGGATCCTGTCGCCAAATCTGGCCGATCCGCATCGGTGTTTTGCGGCGCTGAGGTGGGCAGCCCAATCCGCGGCCGGGCCTGTCGCAGGTCCGTTCAACGCCGCAAAGCAGTAGCGCCGACAGAGTGCGCGAGTCCGCCACCTCGACGCGACTTGCCGCGACTTGCCGCGGTGTGGGCATATCGTTTGTGACAAGCTCCGCCGCCGACGGCGGCCCGAAGCGACAACGCCGGCCGCTGGGCCGCCCCCTGCCGAAGCCGCCTCGCCGGGGCACGTTACACCGAAGAGCAGAGGCAGTGCGGCTCGCACGGCATCGGCGCCCCGCGTCGCGACGCGGGCTCTAACGCGCGGCGTCTCGGCACGCACGCAGCCGGCGCCCGCGACGCCACTTCCGGCACGCAAAGCGCTGACCTAAGATGCGGCTTTCTTGGCGTGCTTCGCGTCCCTGCAGATGGCACACGCAGGTCCACGCCGTACCGGCCGAGGGGACCGCGTAGATGGCATTCTTGACCCTTGCGCAGGGGGCCAACCCCGCCAAGAAGTTTGAGCTCGACGCCGATTCTTCCGTCATCGGCCGCAGCGGCGACTGCCATATCGCCATCGACGTTGCCGCGGTAAGCCGGCGCCATGCGGTGGTGCACCGCGAGGGTGGGCGGTTCTTTGTCGAGGACCTGGGAAGCCGCAACGGCACGCTGGTGAACGGGCAGAAGATCGCCAGCCGAACGCCGCTGCGTGACGGCGACCGCATCCTGGTTTGCGACCAAGAGTTGTCGTTCCACCAAGACCGGCCGGGCGGCCTTGTTGGGCCCGACGCGCCGACGCAAGAGGGCTCGACACTCACGCGGCTAGTCGCCGACGGCGAAGAGACCGAGCCCGCAAGCGTGCAGGCCACGCTCGACCTGGGCGGCGGGTCGTCCAGCTGGTCGCTGTCCGCCAAGCCCGAGGTCAAGCTCATGGCGTTGCTGGAGATCACCAGCAACCTCGGCAGCGCGCTCAGCGTTCAGGAGATCCTGCCGAAGGTGCTCGACAGCCTGTTCAAGATCTTCGTGCAGGCGGATCGCGGCTTCGTGATCATGCGGCCGGACCCGGACGGCCCCCTCGTTACGGTCGAGGAGAAGGCCCGCAAGCGCGCCCAGGAAGACAAGATGCGGATCAGCCGGACGATCGTCGAGCAGGCGATGACGTCGCAGCAGGCCATCCGCTCGGCCGACGCCGCCTCCGACGAGCGGTTCGGCATGGCGCAGAGCATCGCCGAGTTCCAGATCCGCTCGATGGTGTGCGCCCCGATGATCAACGCCGACGGGGAATCGATCGGCGTGATCCAGGTCGACACGCTCAACCAGCGGAGCCGCTTCACCGACGAGGACCTAGAGGTGCTCGCGGCGGTGGCGTCGCAGGCGGCCGTGGCGATCGACAACGCCAAGATGCACGAGCAGGTGCTCTCGCAGCGGGCCCTGCAGCGCGACCTGGAGCTGGCCAAGCGGATGCAGCGTGCGCTGCTGCCTTCCTCCCCGCCGACGGCGCCGGGCTACCACTTCTTCGACTATTACGAGTCCGCCCGGCAGGTGGGCGGCGACTACTACGACTACATCCCGCTGTCGGGCGGGCGGTTTGGCGTCGTTGTCGGCGACGTCGCGGGCAAAGGCGTCTCGGCCGCCATCCTCATGGCCCGGCTGTCGAGCGACGTCCGCTTCTGCCTGGCCACAGAGACCAGCCTGTCGGCCGCGACCATGGAGATCAACAAGCTGTTCTGCAAGCAGGACTGGGAAGACCGCTTTGTGACCATGATCTTGACGGTGGTCGACCCCTCCACGAACGAGATGACCATGACCAACGCCGGCCACATGCCGCCGATGCTCCGCGACGCGTCGGGCACGGTCACGGAGCTGGCCGAGGAGATCGCCGGCCTGCCGCTCGGCGTGTACGAGGACTACGAGTACGAGTCCGTCGCCCGCACCATCGAGCCGGGCGACTTCCTCACGATCTTTACCGACGGCTTCAGCGAGGCCATGAACCGCGACCGCGAGCTCTACGGCCTGGAGCGGCTGTCGGCCGCGATTGGCGGCAGCGGCCTGAGCGTCGGCGAGATCGGGCAGCACGTGCTACGCGACGTGCGGTCGTTCGTCGACGGCTTCGACCAGAGCGACGACATGTGCCTGGCCTGCTTCGGGCGGGACGACTAGCCGCGTTACGGCTTCAACCGATCCGCCCACACCGCAACCGCGCGGTCAACGGCGTCTGCCGTCAACGCAGCGGCCGGTCGAAGCGGCCCGCGGCGGGCGGCAAGTCCATCGCCGGCGGTTGGCTTGGGG
>JBCCQL010000082.1:0-10251 GCA_039024355.1 Planctomycetota bacterium | reverse complement strand
TTCAGCTCCGCCAGCCGCTGCTTGATCGCCTCGATCCGCTGATCCGCCTGGGCCAGCCGCGTATCGATCTCGTACTTGTCGGTCACAAACACAACGGCCACGGCGCCGTGCTCCACCGCGTTGCTCAGCTTCTGCGTGAACGGCGCGTGGCGGGAGTGGTCGGCGCCGTTGAAAGCGCTGTCGGGGTTGGCCTGCTGTGGCTCGTGCCGGAGGATGATGACCGCTTTGCCGGCGACGTCGACCCCCGCGTAGTCGTCGTACTCCGCCTCCGGGGCGGTGATGCCATACCCGGCGAACGCCAGCGGCATGTCGAACCGGCCATCGCCGCCGATGGCCAGCGGGTTGAAGTCTTCGCCGACAACCATACCGAGGGTTGAGCCAGCGGCTTGGATCTCACTCGCAGCCTCGGGTTCTGCTTCGGTCTTGGCCGCCGCATCGGCGTTGGCCTCGGTTTGGCCGTCATCGCTGACGCCCGCAGCTTGATCGGCTGCGTCGGCATCCGCCGCTTCTGGCGCCGACGCCGGCAGCATGAGCCGTGCCGTGGCGCCTTCAGCCAGCTCGCTGCTGAGCGTCACGGTGAACGGCTGCCAGGGCTGGCCGTCAAACACCTCGGTGCTAAGGCCGAAGGACTCAAACTCTTGGCGGATGTACTCGGCGGCCTGCCCGATGCCGGGCGTCCCCACACCGCGGCCGCCCAATTCGTCCGACGACAAGTAGCGGGCCGTCCGGGCGAGGCGGAGCTGCACGGCGGCGGCCTCCTCGGCGTGTGCCGCCACGCTCATAGGCGGACAAATGGCGAGGCAAGCCGCGGCGACGCAGATCGGTAGACGCATTGGAGGGGACCGTTGAGGCGGAGTGCGGGAGGGCTACGTTCTGTTCCGCCTCATTGTTGCTGCCGCGGCCGCTAGCGGCGAGTACCGGCCCGGCAAAACCGCTTTGACAGCGCGCCGCGCACGCAGTAGGGTCCGCGCCCCGCCGGGCCAGGTACGCACGCCCCCGAAAGGCCCATGCCCCGAGCGGCCAAGCAAAGTCGCCTGGCCGCGGATGCCACCCGCGGCCGATCCCGCCGCCCACGCCCCTTCAAGTCTGCCGAGGCCGAGTTGCCAGCCGCCCGCAGCGTTTTGATCGTTGACGCCACGCACGAGACGCGGCAAGTCCTGCGTGAGCTGGTTGAGCGTGTCGGCGCCGAACCGGTCGCCGTGGCGCGGCCCGAACAAGCGATCGCGTTGGCCGTGGGGGCGGCGCCCGACCTGATCGTCGTCGATGCCGAGAGCGACGCTTCGGCCGGCCAAGCGGCGACACGCGAGCTCTGCGAAGCGGCGGGCCGCAGAGACACCCCAGTCCTCATGCTCGGCGGGCAGGCGGGCTCCGAGTCGCTGGTCGGGGGCGCGGCGGCGATCGCGAAACCCTATCACTACGGGCCGCTCGCCCGTAAGATTCAGCGGCTGCTGGAGAGCCGTCGCGTCGCGTGACGGGGTGACGTCTTTCCAGCGTTCGGCCACAGAGACGTGGCCCCGCCTCAGCAACACCGCACGCCGGCAGCGTGCGTCCGCCCGACCCGCCAACGCCGCGGCGACGCCTCGGAGCCTAGTGCCGTGCCTTCGCTGTTTGTCATCCAGGGACGCGACCAGGGCACGCGGTTTGAGATTGAGGAGGAGCGGTCTTCTATCGGGCGGGTCGGCGCCAACGAGGTGCAGCTGCACGACACCGAGGTCTCCCGCCAGCACGCCGAGCTGATCCGCCAGGGCGATGGCTTCCTGCTGCGTGACCTGAGCAGCTCCAACGGCACTTACCTGAACGGCAAGCCGATCCGTGAGTCGCCCGTGCAGACGGGCGACCAGGTGCAGATGGGGCGCACGCTGATGCTCTTCACCGGCGCCCAAGAGTCGCTGGCCGACAGCGACGCCCGCATCGACGTGATCGCCCGGCAGTCGGACGGCGACGGCTCACGCATCCTGCACGCGATGAGCCAAGAGGCGGGCAGCGAGCTGCTGGCCACGCCGGCCGACCAGACGCAGAGCCCGTGGCTGGCCCGGGCCCGCAGCAACCTGCAGATCATGTACCGCACGGCGCTGGCCGTCAGCCACACGCAGGATATCGATCAGCTGCTCTCGCGGATCATGGATATGATCTTCGAGTGGGTCGACGCCGACCGCGGCTGCATCATGCTCACGAACGAGAAGACCGGCGAGCTCGAGCCGCGTGTCCGGCGGCAACGTCGCGGCACGCGGCAGGGCGTGCCGGCCGACGAAGAGGGCCGGCTGAGCATCAGCAAGACGATCCTGGACTACGTCGTAGAGAACCGCCAGGGCGTGCTCACCAGCAACGCCCGCGACGACGACCGGTGGAGCACCGCGCAGAGCATCGTGCGGATGGGCGTCCGCGAGGCGATCTGCGTGCCCATGCAGGGGCGGTACGACCTGGTCGGCGTGATCTACATCGACACGTCGCTCTCGCCCAAGCAGCTGATGGAGCAGGGCGGGGCGAATCAGTTCGGCCAAGAGCACCTGAAGCTGATGATCGCCATCGCGCACCAAGCGGCGCTGGCGGTTGAGGACACCACGTTCTACCGGGCGATGGTGCAGTCGGAGCGGTTGGCGGCCGTCGGGCAGACGATCGCCACGCTGTCGCACCACATCAAGAACATCCTGCAGGGCGTCCGTGGCGGTAGCTACCTGATTGAGCTCGGCATGCAAGACCACGCCAAAGCCATGGGCGAAGGATCAGCCGAGGCCGGGGGCGTAACGGGCGGCTCCCCGGGCGGCGCGACGGGCGGCGCGACGGGCATCGACGCCCAGGCCGCCAGCAAGGCGGTATCGACCATGCGGAAGGGCTGGGGCATTGTCGAAAAAAACCAGCAGCGGATCTCCGGGCTGGTCATGGACATGCTGACCTACAGCAAAGAGCGAGAGCCGGAGCCCGTCGAGGCTAGCCTGAACGAGGTGGTGGCCGACGTCGTGGAGTTGTCGCAGCCGCAAGCGGGCGACGCCGGCGTCGAGCTGGTTTGGCGGCCCGCCGACGGTTTGCCGACAATGCTCTTCGACCCCGAGGCGGTGCACCGCGCGGTGCTGAACGTCGTGTCGAACGCAATCGACGCGTGCGATGGAACCGACGCGTGTGATGGGACCGACGCGTGCGATGGGACCGACGCGTCGGCCGCAGAGCCGCTGCCCGGCGGGCGCGAGCGTTCGGGCGATGGCACGGGCGGCGACGCAGGCTCAGCTGGCGGCTCGGCGGAAAGCCAGGCGGCAGCAGGAGCCGCTGGGCCGAGGGTCACCGTCGCCACGGCTATGGACGCGGGCGGCAAGACGGCCTCGATCATCGTCACCGACACCGGCGCCGGCATCGCCCCGGATCAGATCGACAAGATCTTTACGGTCTTTTATTCCAGCAAGGGCGGCCGCGGCACTGGGCTGGGGCTGCCCGTAACGCAGAAGATCTTCCAGGAGCACGGCGGGCAGGTAGCCGTCGAGAGCGAGCCGGGCCGTGGCAGCCGGTTCACGCTGCAGCTGCCCTGCAAACCCGCCAAGCCGCCGGCAGGCACGGCAGGCACGCGGGGCGATGGAGCAGACGCCCACTCGGGCAACACGCTCGTGCCGCCCCCTGCCGAAGCCCCCTCCTCGCGGGTCTGATTGTTTCGCCTGCCGGTCAAAGCTGGCCAGCCGCCATGCGTGCGTACGGGTTGTGCTCACGCTCGAAGGCCACGGTTGTGGTGGGCCCGTGCCCGGGGTACAGCACCGCGTCGTCTTCCAGGGCGAACAGCTTGTCGTGGATCGACTCGAGCAGGTGCTGGGGGTTGCCGTCGAAGAAGTCGGTCCGCCCGACGCCGCCTTTGAAGATGACATCGCCGCTGATGGCGTGCTGCTGCTCCTCGTGCGTCAGCACAAACGTCACGTGCCCCGCCGAGTGACCGGGCGTTTCGAGCACGCGGATCGACAGCCCCGCCAGCTCGACCGTGTCGCCCTCGGCGACGGTCTGATCGGCGGGCGGCGTGGTGAAGGGCATGCCGAAGCCCGCCGACAGGTTCCCCTCAGAATCGGTCAGCTTGTAGGCGTCGCCGTGGCCGATGATCAGCGGGCAGTCGGGCCACCGCTCCTTCATGCGTGTGTTGCCGAAGATGTGGTCGCTGTGGCCGTGCGTCAGCAGCACAGCGGCGGGCGTCAGCCCGTGCTCTTCGGCCACGTCGACAATCTTGCCCGGCTGCATGCCGGGGTCGACAATCACGCAGTCGCTCCGCCCGTCGAGCCAAAACAGATAGGTGTTTTCGTCGAACGGGACCGAGACGATCGTTTCTGTGCGGAGCATGCTAGCGGTTTTGCGGGGGCTGCGGCGAGCGGAGGGGCGGTGCGTGGGCAACGCTGCGTGCGGATGCTGCACGGCGTAACCCGGGCTTGGCCGCGATCGGCCAGACGGGCGGGGCGGCAGAGATTCTCTCTTCCGCCGGTTCCCGCGTCGCGTCTACCATACGCCGGGCGTGGGGAGACGGCCACGCACAGGCCGCGTGGCTCACGGGCCGCCCCGCCCCAGTTTTTTCGGCGAAACACGCTCTACGCTGAATCTCTAACGCTGTACGGAGGCACCGGCATGCTGCCCGCCAGACTGATTGCAAGTTCCTGCGCCGCCTGCCTGTTGGCAGCGGGGCCGGTGGATGCCCAGCCGACGACGCGGCCGATCTACCGCGTCGCGAACCAAGAGGCCACGCCGGCTCCGGCCCAGTCGCCGGCGGACACGGGGGCACGCGTCGATCCGCAGGTGACGCCGGCCGCTGTTCAGGCGCCCGCGGTGGAGGGCTCGCCGTTTGACCTCCGGCAACGCCCGGGCGAGCACCCGCTGATGCCGTGCCTGCGGCTCGCGAAGCAGGGCATCGCCGAGATGGACCAAAACCTGCGTGGCTACACCGCGACGCTGACCAAGCGGGAGCGGATTTCTGGCAAGCTGGTCGGCCCGCAGCAGATGGCGGTCAAGGTCCGGCAGAAGCCGTTCAGCGTGCACATGAAGTTCATCCAGCCGTTCGCCGGGCGGGAGGTGCTGTACAACTCGAGCCGGCGTGACGGCAAGCTGGTGGCCCTGGCCCACGACTGGAAGCGGCGATTCGGCCCCATGCCCCTGGCGCCGGACGGCAGCCTGGCGATGGCCGGCCAGCGCTACCCGATCACCATGACCGGCATCTACAACCTGACCCAAGAACTGGTGAAGATCGCCGAGCAAGACGTGAAGTTCGGCGAGTGCACGGTGACCTACCGGACCGACATCCCCATCGACAAGCGGCGTACAACGATGATCGAGGCCGTGCACCCGGTGCCGCGGAGCAACTTCCGCTTCAACATCGCCCGCATCTTTATCGACAACGAGATGCGCATCCCCGTGGCGTACTCCGCCTACAGCTGGCCCACCACCAAGGGGGGCAAGCCGATCTTGGAGGAGGAGTACATCTACACCAACCTGAAGCTCAACCCCGGCCTGACCGACGCCGACTTCGACGAAGACAACCCCGCGTTGTTCCGCCGCTAGGGCGGACGACGTAACCCGCTGCGCTTTAGAGCGTGCGAACAAAACCGTGGGCGTTTGCGGCGATGTCTGCGAAATCGGCTGTGAAACGCCGATCGCCTGCCCCGACTTTCGGTTTTGTCCGTTAGCTCTTAGGTCGTTGACGGCTCGGCGATGGCGTACAGGTGGGTGTCGGTCCGCAGGTACATGACGCCGTCCACCACGGCGGGCGACGCCATGATGCGGCCGTCGACGCGGCTGACGCCCAGCTTCTCGGGGCCCGACTCCGCGTCTCGCACGACGGTCGTTTCGCCCTCGCGGCTGAAGAAGTAGACACGGTCTCCGGCCAGCAGCGGCGAGGCAGAATACGTCCCGCCCAGCCGCCCCTGCCACACAAGCGACCCGTCGGCCGTGTCGAGGCAGACGCCCACGCCGTCGTCGCTCACGGTGTACATCCGCCCGCCGACGAGCACGGGCGAGGGCTGCGTCGGCGTTTGGCGGCGGGACCGCCACGCCACGTGGGTCTGCGTCACGTCGCCCCGCCCGCCCAGCCGCACGGCGAACATCAGCTTCATCGGGTAGCCGCTGGAGAAATACACCCGCTCGCCGTCCGACACCGGCCGCGGCACGATCGAGAAGCCGCTGCCGTGGTCGACGCGCCACAGCTCGTCGCCCGTGTCAGGGTCGTACGCCACCATCCACTGGGCGCCGGTGACAACGATCTGCGTCTGGCCGTCACGCCGCAGCACCAGCGGCGTGCAGTACGATTTGCGGAAGTCGGGGTTGGTGGCCCGGATCGGCGGCCGGTCGGTCTTCCAGGCGGTCTCGCCGGTCTCTGTGTTCAGGGCCGTGACGTACTGCTGGTCGGCGCCGTCGCAGGTGAGCACCATCAGGCCGTCGTGCACGACGGGCGAGCTGCCGGGGCCCACGTAGTGCTGCAGCGGCAGCACCCGGCGCCACAGCACCCGGCCGGTCGCGGTGTCCAGGCACGCGTTGCCGTACGTGCCGAAGTGGCAGTACAGCCGGCCCGCCTCGAGGACGGGCGTCGGCGAGGCGTAGCTGTTGAGGGCATGGATCGAGTTCGGCTTGTCGACCTCGAACAGCGTGACCGTCCGCACAAGCTCGCCGGACCGGCGGTCGACGCACACCGCCTGCAGCGACAGCCGCTTGGCGAGCGACATCTGCAGGCCGATGGTTTTCGCGAGGCCGCTGGACTGCGCGGCGGCCTCGGCGTCGGATGCCAGCTGCTCGACGGCCGTGGTAAGCCAGACCTGACCGCCCAGCACGACGGGCGACGACCACGCCCGGCCGGGCAGGGCGGTCTTCCAGGCGATGTTCTGCTCTTCGCCCCACGCCTGCGGCGCGGCGCCCGAGGGCACAACGCCCTGCTGCGTCGGCCCGCGGAACTGCGGCCAGCCCTCATCGCACCAGGCCGGCGTTGGGGTGAGGGCGATGATCAGCAGCAGGGCGAACGCGGCGCTTGGGGCGTGCATCGTGTCTACGTGAGGGGCGAGGAGTGAGGGGCGTGGGGCGTGGGGCGTGGGGCGTGCTGGGCGGAGTGTAGCACGCCCTCGCCCTGCCGACCGCCCTCGCACGGGCCCCGCTCCGCCCGCCGATCAGTACGCGTTCTCTTGCTTGAACACCACGGTGAACGTCTGCAGCAAGATCTTGATGTCCATCCACAGCGACCACTGCCGGATGTATTCCAGGTCGAAGCGGACGCGGCCCTCCATCTTGTCCAGCGTCTCGGTCTCGCCGCGGAAGCCACGCACCTGGGCCAGCCCCGTGATGCCGGGCCGTACTTTGTGGCGGAGCATGTAGCCGTCGATCATCGACCGGTACTGCTCGTTGTGCGCGGTGGCGTGCGGGCGTGGGCCCACCAGGCTCATCGTGCCTTCGATCACGTTGAACAGCTGCGGCAGCTCGTCCAGCGAGGTCCGCCGCAGCACCCTGCCCAGCGGCGTGATGCGGTCGTCGTTGCGGGTGGCCTGCTTGACGCTGGCGCCGTCCTCTTGCACCCGCATGCTGCGGAACTTCCAGACCAGGATCTCGCGCCCGTCCAGCCCGTACCGCTTCTGCCTGAAGAAGACCGGGCCGCGGCTGGTCAGCTTCACGGCCACGGCGATCGCCGCCATGGGCGCCGCCAGCAGGGCCAGCAGCCCGGTGGCCATCACCAGGTCGGCGCCACGCTTTACCAGGCCGTCGACGCCGTAGAGCGGGCTCTCGTGAACGCTCACGGCGGGCAGCCCGTCGATGCTGGTCCAGCGGGCGTGCATCAGCTCAAACACGAAAAAGTCGGGCACGATGTACACGCTGGCCGTGGTGTCGGCCAGCCGGCTCAGCACGCCGCGGATCCGCTCTTCGGCACGCATGGGGAACGTGATGTAGATGGTGTCGACCTCGCCGCCGCGGGCCATCTCGACGAGCCTGTCGATCGAGCCGGCGCGGTCGCCCAGGTCCGCCGGGATGTCGGCGGTGCGGTCCTCGGGCCGGTCGTCAAAGAAGCCGTTCACCTCGAGCCCCAGGCCAGGCGACGCCTGCAGGTTCTTCGCCAGCTGCACGCCCAGTTCGTTGGCGCCGCAGATGGCAACGCGCCGCGTGTTCATGCCGTGCTTGCGGAGGCTGTGCTGCACCGCCCGCAGCAAGACACGCACCGCGGCCATGGCGGCCGGCGTTCCGACGATCCAGATCACCTTGGTCACGTAGCTGAAGCGGATGTTGTAGGTGGTGAGCAGGCCGAGCCCCAGCAGGGCGGCCACGGTGTAGGCCCACGTCAGTGCGATGCAGCCCAGCTCCGGCCGCAGGCGGGCGCCCCGCCAGCTGCGGTACAGGCCCGTCAGTTCGGCGATGCTGTGCATGGCGACGATGGTGGCGGCGAAGATCGCCATCCACTCGTTGGCGATCGAGTGCCCCGCCTCGGCGCCGAGCGGCGTCGCCAGCAGCGCCGCGTACAGCACCGCCCCCGCGGCGGCGAAGTCGGCCACGCGGTGCACGCTGTACAGGGCCGAGTCTTGTTGGCGGATGCCACGGCTGAGCGGGTTCATAGGCGGGCGGTGCAGGCGGGAGGAGCAGGCGGGAGGAGCGGGGCAGGACCCGGCGGCAGCGGCTTGCCGGTCACGGCGTGCCAAAGAGCAACCGCTGTGCCAGCGTAGCATCGCTGGCCCCGGCATCGCCCGCACCCGGCGGCGTGGCACGCGTGGGCGGCGGTGCGGTCAGGCGTCTAATCGAGGCGACCCGCGTCAACGGCACAGGCCGCAGCACGACCGTGGCCGTTCCCGTCATGCGGAGCCAGATGCGGCCCTCGCCCGGCACACGGCTGACGACGCCCGTCAGCCGCTCGCCCGTGGTCAGCGTCACCGTCGACAGGCCGCTGGGCAGCCGGGCGGTTTCTCGCGGCGGCATGACGCGGGCGCGTAGGACGGGGGCGTCCTTAGCCGTTGCGTGGGGGTGCATATCGGCGCCGGCGGGGGCGGCGGCCAAGCACGAGACAAGCAAAGCAAGCATACGATAAGCCCCGGGAGGTACGGTGGCGTCGGCACCCGCCGGGGGCGCCTATTCCGAGAACGCAGCCCCGCTGGTCGCAACCACCATGCCGCCGGAAAAAAGCGGCGCCCGCTGCGGCGGCACGCCCGGCGGCGTTGCCTGCAAGCAACGCCGCGGCCCATCGCGTGTGAAAAACGCAGCGCCGCCCTTGGAACTCTTCGCTACCTGGCGCCGTCCAACTGCCGTATGTTGGCCGGCGATCGCCATTACCCCCCGGCCGCCAGCCGCACCACGCACGGCGTAAGTTTTCTTTGAGCGGGTCCGCACGCATATGACGCACAGCACACGGATGCAGACAACACGCGGTGAGCAGGTCTCCGGAAGCGGCGGGGCGGTGAGCGTTCTCGCCCTCGCTAGGGCTGTTCTTGTTGCCTGCGGGGCGGTCGCCTCCTGCCTCGCCTTGATGGGAACAGCCTCGGCGGCAGAGGCCCCACCGGCTGCCGGCCAGCCGCCGCGGCCCGACGCTGCTTACCAACGAGGCGATTGGGCCGACGCATACCGCGGCTACCGGCAGCGTCTGGTCGCGGGGCAGCCAACCGGCGCCGCACGTAATCTCGCCCGCGCGATCGAGTGCCTCAAGAAGCTCAACCGCATCGCCGAGTTCGACCCGCTGGTCGAGGCCGCCGTCCGGGCCAACGCCGGCGATTGGCGGCTGCTCGCCGCAGCGGCACGCAGCTACAAGCAGGTCAAGCACCACGGCCGCCGGGCCGAAGGCGTGTTCACACGCGGCTCAGGCCGTGGCAGCGCACGCATCGTCAACGCGCGGCAGCGCGACCGCGTCCGCAGCCTGCAGCTCTACCAGCGGGCGATCGCCCAAGCCGAGGCAGCGGATGAGCGTGGCGAGGCGGCCGGCGTTTTGCTCGAAGCCGCTTCGGCGGTGCGTGCAACACCCGGCGGCGTATGGCGGCTGCAAGCGCTGACAGACCTCAACACGCTGCCCGACTACGAAGCCGGCTGGGGTTACGGCCGCCGCGGTTCCGCAGCCCCCGTCGACGACGCAGGCGAGCCCGTGCTCCACGCCGAGCCGGCCAGCTGGGCGGCGGCCGCCAGCGACGGGCAGCGGTGGCGTTGGCTGCTGGCCGAGGCCACGCGGTGGGACACGCGGCTGCGGCCCGAAGCGCTCCGCCGGCGGGCCGAGTTCGCCCGCGGCAAGGTTAGTCGCGTCTGGGCCCGCCATCTGCCGCAGGAAGCCGCGGCCGAGCGTCTCGACGCCGAACTGGC